>JAYVQJ010000151.1:0-11065 GCA_043777235.1 Planctomycetia bacterium | reverse complement strand
GTTCCAGAGCCTTGCCCATGTCGGTCATGCTATTCGCACTCAAGTCCGCCCACTTGAAGTCGTGAATGTCGGTCGGAGTCCCCACATGCCACTGCGCTCCGCCCGAAAAGCGAATCGCTCTGACCTGCACTTGCGCGTTGGGATTCTCGTCAGCCACGTCCCGCATCGCGGGGATCGCCTCGCGAATTCCAAAGTTCAACGATTCGATCTTCTTGCCTTCCATCGAGCCGGAACAATCGGCAATCCAAATGAACTGCAACGGCCTCGCCGCCAACGTACCACCAAAACGATTCGCCATGTTGAACACTCCCGTAAACTGTCAAAGTCGAAGGCTCAGAAATGTGGGCACATAATCCGGTTCGGGATTCGGTATTTCAACCAATCACCGAAATTCAAACCAATCGTGGTCAACAAAAGGTGCTCAACTTAACGGACGATTAAGACAAGGCGATTGGGCAATACAAAAGAAAAAACCTGCTGGTCCGCCCCATGGGCGACCCAGCAGTAACGCCGTGAGAGTTTGAATCCCTACGTTCTGCGTACCGATCTCGCCCGCGATCGCGGGCGAAGAAAAGGGCTCTTTTCTAGGGCAGGAACGGCGCGACGCCGCTCTTGCAGGAATACATCGAGCGGTTCCCTTCGCGAGCCAATGCGGCGCGAATCAAGCTGGCGGCGGTTTGCTGTGAAGTTCAGAACCGTCCGCTCGCGGCGATCAAACTGCTCGATCAAGTGGAACTCGATGACCTGCCAGATTCGATCCGAGGCCACATCGCGCAGATTCGCCAAAAAGCCGAACGATTGCTCGACGACGAGACGTTTGAATTGGACGGTAAGAGTTGGTGAGCGAGTCGTTTGTCAGGCGGCTTTGCCTTGCTGAGTCGATTGCCCGCATAGCCGGTCGCGATAGCCGGAATGATTCTGCTCGACGAGCCGCGACAGGCCTTCGCTCAACAGCGGCATTGCGCATTCGTATTCGTTGCGGAATCGTCGCGATTGCAATGACGTTTCGCCCCGCCCGAAGCCAGTCGGGCAGGCGACCAACTCGCGGATCGTGCGTGCTGCTGGTGCGCCGAGTTCAAACGCCGATGCCAGTTGTTTCACGAATTGATGTGGGCTGACTCGCTCGGCACCGGCAATGTGAAAGACTCCGGTCAATTCATCGTCGAGGGCCGGTCCCAGATAATCCGCCAGATCGCTGGCAAGAATCGGCGTCGCGTGACAAATCGGATCGAGCTCGATCGCCCGCTGGTTTTCCAATCCCGACAGCAAAGACTCCAGCCAACCTTTGGGGCCAGCGGGGCTCCAACCGAAGGCGTTCGTGCGGACAATCAGTGACTTCTCACAGGCATCACGGACGCGAGTCTCGATGTTGCGAATCTCGATTGCCTCGGCGCTTCGGCAAACGGCCGGGGAGGTCTCGTCGTGAAACATCCACGGGCCGGTGAAGACGGCGTCCGATGAGATCATCGTGAAGTGCAAAGACTCTTGAGCGGCGGACGCGGCCCATGATTCCGCAGCCGAGTTGTCGAACACTGCTTTCGCCGGTGACTCCCACGTCGAACGAGCGGCCGCGCCGCAGAAGATCACATGCGACGCTCGCGTCTGTTGCAGACATTTGCGAATGCCCTCGACCGATCCGCGTTCGAGCACGGCACGCTCACAACCGGGGACCGTGATGTCCGAGCCGGCCGAGAGACCGACGACCCGTGACTGCTCCGACCAACTCGCGGCAAGGTTCGCACCAACCACGGATTCAACGCCGACGATCAAATACGTCTTCACGCTCAGCCTCCCTGCAAACGCGTGGAAAAACTCAACGAGCAACTCCGCGCTCGGCACTCGCAGTTCCGCGAGTGCGGCGGCTTATTAACTTGCCTTGCCATTCGTCACAACGGCAGTTTCTGCGCGAGGCTCAACATCTCGATAACGTCATGCCTCCGACGGACCTGAGACGGGTTGCCTCGTCTTGCCGCTGCCGTTCGGATCGGCATAGATTCCGGTTCCCTGATTGGCTGAGGCTTGCTCGGCCGTCACTCCTTGGATTGGACGAGAGAGTTTCATGCCGGCTGAACCGCACGACCACCACGCTGTCGCCTTCAGCGATTTCCTGAGGTCGTTCACGCGCGTGATCGCCGCTCGTCCGTGGGTGACGCTCATGCTGCTAGCCGCGGTCTGCGTGGCGAGCGGCGTCTACACCTCGCAGAAACTGAAATTCAAAAATGATCGTGGCGATCTGATCGATCCCAATGCTGACTTCCAAAAACGCTGGTTGGAATACGCGAAAAGTTTTGGCGAAGACTCGGACATCGTCGTTGTCGTCGAAGGACGCAACGCTGAGGACATCACGCCGGTGCTCGACGATCTGGGCGAGCGGCTGCTGGCCGACGATCAGCATTTTCGCAGCGTGTTCTTCCGCGTCGAGCACGACGCCTTGCGGCAGAAGGGGCTGCAATATCTGACCCCCGATCAGTTGGAGATGGTGCTGGCACAAATCCAAAAGTGGCGACCGGCCATCGAGGGAGATTGGGAATCGGTCAATCTGGAAAGCGTGCTCAAGGACCAAATTCTGATTCCGCTGCAACGCCTGCGAGTCGCGGCCAAATCGTCGGGCATCGACACGCCGATTCAATTCGGGATGTCACCTCGGCAACTCATGGAGCTGGTCGGCCTGCATGTCACTTCGCTGGCGACCAGCATGACGGCCGCATTGAACAATCCCGAAGATGCCAGCAATCCGTGGCCGCAACTGGTCAAGGTGGACGGCAACCTCACGGAAGCGGCACTGAAGCCGACCTACTTCTTGAATGAACGGGGAACGCAGGGCTTCTTGCGAGTTGCGCCGATCGTCGATAAGGCGGACTTCAACGGCGCGACCGCCGCGGTTCAACGGATGCGTGACATCGCAGCGGAAGTGAGACAGGATCACCCACACACTCGTATCGGGCTGACCGGCATTCCGGTTCTCGAAAACGACGAAATGATCCGTTCGCAAAAAGACATGACGCTCTCGACGATCGTGTCGTTCGTTGGAGTCGTGGTCTTGATGCTCGCCGGCTTTCACGGCATCCGGCATCCATTGATCGCGGCCGTGATGCTGACGGTCGGAATGATTTTGTCATTCGCGTTTGCCACCGTCGCCGTCGGACATCTCAACATTCTCTCCGCCTCGTTCGCGCCGATCCTGATGGGGTTGGGCTGCGATTATGCCATCATGTATTTGTCGCGGTATCTGGAACTGCGGCACGAAGGGCAGAGCCTCGATGACGCCTTGGGCAACACGTCCGCATCGGTCGGGGCCAGCATTCTGACGGTCGCGATCGTCACTGCCTTGGCGTTTTACTGCGCGACATTCACGAAGTTTCTCGGAGTTGTCGAGCTGGGAATCATCTCGACCGGTGGCATCCTGTTGTGCGCGATCGCGTCGTTCTTTGCGTTGCCGCCGCTGACCAAAGTCGTGGACCGCAACGTGCCGCTCGCCAAATTGCCCACGCCGATTCAAGGCAACGCGCTGCGATGGACGATTCGCCGGCATCCCTGGTTGGTCACGGTCGGTGGATTGGGACTGATGGTTTACATCGGCAGCTTGGCGTTCGATTGGAATCACGGCCGGCCCAAGTTCGCTATCAAGTACGACTACAACCTGCTGAACCTGCAAGCCAAAGGAGTCGATTCGGTCGACTGGCAAGATCGCATCTTCCGTGAGTCGAAGAACTCCTTGTTGTATGCCGTGTCGCTTGCCGACTCGCCCGAACGTGCTCGTGAGCTGAAGAAACAATTTGAGGAACTGCCGTCCGTCCGCAAGGTTGAGGAGTTAGCTTCGCATCTGCCGGCGACTGCGGCACAAGAAACGAGCCTGATGATTCAAGCCGTGCATTCCGAAGTCGCGCGGCTGGCACCGGTGAAGTACGAGCCGCGTGTCGTTAATCCCGAAGCATTGGGGAAGCTCATCGAGCGGCTCTTTCAAAGCGTCTCCGGCGAAGAAGAGTCATGGGCCAAGCCAGCGGCCGCCGCGCTGGACACCTTTCTCGACCGTTTCGAGCAACTGCCTGTCGAGCGGCAAATCAGATTCTTGAACGAGTTCCAAGCCCGCATGAATTTCGCGTTGCACGCGCAGTTGCAGGCTTTGGCTGATGCCTCGAATCATGAGCCGATCACGCTGGAAGATTTCCCCAAAGAACTCGTGTCGCGATTCGTCAGCCCCAGCGGGGTGTGGCAATTGCAGATTTATCCCAAAGACCAAGTCTGGGACATTGAGCCACTGCGCGAGTTCGTCGAGGACATCCGATCGGTGGACCCGAACGCCACAGGGACGCCGCTGCAAAACTATGAAGCGTCCGGGCAGATTCGACAGAGCTACGAAGACGCTGCCGAGTACGCTCTGGTGGCGATCTGGATCACCTTGATCATCGACCTGCTGGGCCGACAACAAGCGATGCGCGTGCTGATTCCACCGGCTCTGATCATCGCCGCCGTGTGGGGACTTTCTCGGTGGATGAACGTGGAGATGAGCTGGACTCTGTTGGGAATTCTGTATCTGGCCATGACGGTGACGATCACATGGTTGATCGACGCGGCGACAGTCGGACATAGCTTGTTGGCTCTTCTGCCGTCGCTCGGCGGAGCCGCGATCATGTTCGGGCTGATGCGGTTGATGAAGGTCGATCTCAATCCCGCCAACCTGATTGTGCTTCCGCTGCTGCTCGGCCTGGGTATGGACGGCGGAGTCCACATGGTTCACGACTTCCGATTGCAGACCAATCGCCGCTACCGTATTTCGCCCAGCATCATCAATTCGTTGCTACTGACGTCGACCACCACGATGGTCGGCTTCGGCAGCATGTTGCTGGCCGCTCACCGCGGTCTCTACACGTTCGGCCTGGTCGTGACGCTCGGCGTGGCAAGCAGCGTCTTCATCGCGCTGGTGCCGCTCCCCGCGATCCTCACGCTGCTGGACCAACGCCGCAAATCCGGAGAAACGGTTCGTCGATCGCGACTCGCCTCTTCGACACCACATCCGCTCGGCATTTCGCCGACCGCGACCAACAACACGCCCCACGCGGTTTCGATACACGGAGCGTGAGGTCGAACGACGGGCAAGAGTGCCCGTCCTACCGACTGAGTGGCCGGTACTTGATGCGGTGCGGCTGATCGGCATCAGATCCCAATCGCTCGCGCTTGTTGGCCTCGTACAGTTTGTAGTTCCCCTCGAACCAGTACGCTTGGCTGTCTCCTTCAAACGCCAGAATGTGCGTCGCGATGCGGTCGAGGAACCAGCGATCGTGGCTGGTGACGATCACGCAGCCGCCGAAGTTCGCAAGTCCTTCTTCCAGCGCACGCAGCGTGTCGATGTCGAGATCGTTCGTCGGTTCGTCGAGCAGAATCACATTGCCTCCGCTCCGCAGCAGTTTCGCGAGATGCACGCGGTTCCGCTCACCGCCTGATAGTTGCTTGACCAACTTCTGCTGATCCGGCCCTTTGAAGTTGAACTTGCCGACGTAGCTGCGCGCGTGAATCCGCGCGCCGCCGACTTCCAGAATGTCCGCTCCGCCGGAGATCTCTTCGTAAACCGACTTGTCTCCGTCGAGCGCATCGCGCGATTGATCGACGTACGCGAGTTCAACCGCGTTGCCGATCCGCAGCGTGCCGGAATCCGGCTTCTCCTGCCCCATGATCATCTTGAAGAGCGTCGTCTTGCCCGCTCCGTTCGGCCCGATTACGCCAATGATGCCGCCGCGCGGGAGGTTGAATTCCATGTTCTCGAACAGCAGGCGATCGCCGAAGCCCTTCGATAATTTCTCCGCGCGAACGACCAAGTCACCGAGTGGCTTGCCCGACGGAATCTGAAACGTCGCCGTGTCGTCGGCCCCGTCGTACTGCTGCGATCGCAGTTCCTCGTACCGCTGCATACGGGCTTTGTTCTTCGTTGCCTGAGCCTTCGGCGACATGCGAACCCACTCCAACTCGCGAGCGAGTTCCTTCTGTCGCTTCGACTCTTTGTTCTCTTCGACTTTCAGCCGCGAGTGCTTTTGCTCCAGCCACGACGAGTAATTTCCTTCAAAGGGAATTCCCTTGCCGCGGTCCATTTCCAGAATCCATTGTGCGACGTTGTCGAGGAAGTACCGATCGTGCGTTACCGCGACGACCGTCCCCGCGAAGTTTTCGAGAAACCGTTCCAGCCACGCGACCGATTCGGCATCCAGATGGTTCGTCGGTTCGTCGAGCAGCAACAGGTCGGGACTCTGCAACAGAATGTGACACAGCGACACGCGCCGCTTCTCGCCACCGGAAAGTGTTTCGATCTCCGCATCGTCGGGCGGCAACCGCATCGCGTCCTTCGCGACATCGAGCGTGCGGTCCAGTTCCCACAAGTTGTCGTGATCGATCTTGTCCTGGCACTTGGCCTGCTCTTCGAGCACCTTCTCCATCTCGTCCGGTTCCATCGGCTCGCCGAGCTTCAGGTTGAGTTCGTTGTACCGATCGAGAACCGCGTGCGATTCGGCCACCGCATCATTGATGCACTCACCAACCGTCTTGTACTTGTCGAGCCGCGGCTCCTGTGCGAAGTACCCGATCTTGATCCCCTTGGCCGGCCGGACCTCCCCCATGTAGTCCTTGTCCTCACCCGCCATGATCCGCAACAGCGTGCTCTTGCCAGACCCGTTGTTGCCGAGCACTCCAATCTTGGCTCCCGGATAAAACGCCAACCAAATGTTGCTGAGGACTTCTTTCTCCTCGTACATCCGGGTGAGTGACTCAATCGTAAAAATGTAGTTGTCGGCCATTGTTTTCCTTCGGAATTGTTGCGCTTTACGCCCCGAAGGGGCAGCAACTCGATAGCCCAGGGCAACGCCCTGGGTTTGTGTGAAATTACTGACTTTAGCCCTGAAAGGGCGTAACAACTCGTATCGACGTCGCACCAGAACTGGTGTTTGTTTCGCCCTTTCAGGGCTGTCGGCAGCCTGGAGAACTCTTACCCAGGGCGTTGCCCTGAGCTATCGAGTTGCTGCCCCTTCGGGGCGAAACACTTGCACCTTCAATTCGGTCGTGTCAAAGAAAATCGGCACCACCCCAAAACACCGGTGCTGACACGCCGCACTCCAAATTTGGGCCGCGTGTCATAACGCCTGACACGAAAAACCCAAGGCATCCCGCGAGAAAATCACCGCAGCAGATGCCACATCCCGTACGCCACTGGCCCGGCCAGCAGGATGCTGTCCATCAAATCGAGCAATCCGCCAAATCCGGGCAACAACGCCGGAGCATCTTTGACTCCGACATCTCGCTTGATGAGCGACTCCGCCAGATCACCCATCAAACCAGCGAACCCAACGACTACTCCGAACGCGACCGCGGGAATGACGTCCCAACTTGGCCAGCGTGTCGAAATCATCGGACCCAGCCAACACAACCACGCGGTTGAACAGCCACCCGCAGTTACGAGATGTCCGACTCCACCTGCCCACGTTTTTCCGGGACTGAGCTTCGGCATCATCTTCGGACCTCCGATCAATCGGCCAAACGTGTAGGCTCCCACATCCCCCATTTTCGTCGCGACCACCAGCGCCGACAGTGCGAAGTAGCCGATGTTGACGACGTCGTCTTGCGGATGAGCGATCCAACGCAATTGAGCCGTCAGCGACAATAAAACCCCAACGTACGCGACGATGAATAGCTCCACGCCAAGCGTCGCGACTTGCCATCCCGGTTGCGGCACAATCACTCGCGGCTCGCCGGGCACTTCAAGCCGCGTGAACCGCAACACCGAATTGACGAGAGCGACGACGATGACCACTCCCCCCGCAGGTAACAGAAACAGATGATTGGGGTCGGCAAGTTGAATCCACTTTTGCCAGTCGCCTCGCCAGTGCCACACAGGGCACCACGCCGACACGATCATCAGCCACGATCCCAGCAGACAGAGCACAAGACTCGGATGAATGCCCGCGCTGCGAGCCAACGTCACCAATTCCCAAACACAGCGAGTTGCGATCAACAGAACGAGAACCAACAAAACTGGAGCACTCGGCCCCAACGAGCCGTCCCAAACAAACAACCCGATGGTCGCGGGGATTAGCAGCGCGGACATCAGCAGGCGGTGTTTCAACATGTCCGCATTACCTCGACAAGCCGCCGAAGCGGCGTTCACGGTTGGCGTAGTCTCGCAGAGCGTCATGTAAATCGGTGGGACGAAACTCCGGCCAGAATTTTTGCGTGACCCAGAACTCGGCGTAGCTGGCTTGCCACAACAAGTAGTTGCTCATTCGCATCTCGCCGGCGGTGCGGATCACCAAGTCGGGATCGGGCATTCCGGCGGTGTCGAGATGCGCGGCGATGGCGGCTTCATCAATTTGATCCGCGCTCAGTGAGCCGTCACGAACTTGAATGGCGAGCCGCTGAAAGGCATCGACCAATTCTTGTCGGCCGCCGTAGTTCACGGCCAAGCAGAGCCGAGTCCCTTTGTTGTTGCGGCTCAACTCACAGGTCTTGGCGACTTCACGCAAGATGCCAGCGGACAATCCTTCGCGGCGGCCGATCATCGCGAATCGCAAATCCTGTCGCATGATCTCGCAACGCTCTTCGACGAGGTACTGTTCCAGCAATCGCATCAGCATGTCGAGTTCGCGTTGCGGACGTTTCCAGTTCTCGCTCGACAGGCAGTACAGCGTGAGTTGCTCGATGCCGAGTTCCGCGCACTCTTCGATGGTTTCGCGAACCGAGCGAACGCCTCGGCGATGCCCTTCAATGCGGGGAAAACCGCGTGATTTCGCCCAGCGGCCGTTGCCATCCATGATGATCGCGATGTGCTGCGGCAGCTTCTCGGCACAGAGTCCCAAGTCGCTCAATCGGCGAGCCGCTTTGATCGAATCGAAAGGCACGGCGTTGATGGCCTCCACGAACCGGAATGGCCCGATTCACTCGGTCCACATGGCCCGATTCACTCGGTCCACGCACCGCCGACGAGCAACCGATTCGCCTCGTGAAACTTCATCCGATGCGATTCGCGGAACACGACGGATCAGACCACCGGTCTCGATCAATCACAGAGCAGTTGCTGGAGCCAATGGCCCGTCAGCGGTCTGTGAATCCATCGTCTCGGCAATGCAGTCGCCACCATCGTCGCCGAGGTCAATCACTTCTTCCCGGTACTGCGGAATTTGATTCGGCGTTTCAATTCCCAGTCGCACACGGCGGTGCATGATTTCCAAAACTTTCACTCGAACGTCACCATCAATCACCAATCCCTCGTGAACACTCCGGGAGATGATTCGCATGTCTGATACCTCTGAAGAACGTTGGAGGAGAGGAAGAGAATGACAAGAACTGCGAAGCGCTGCGGCATTCTGACTGGAGTACCGCAGCAGAGCAAGCAGCCAATCACGCGAAAAAAATCTTTGCTCTTCCGCCGACTTAGAAACTTGACAGATTGACTTTTCAAAGACATGTCGCGATGCAAACAGGACGAGCATTTTTTGAAATCGATAGCTCTCTCATCACGAAATCATTCACACGATGGCGACGCACACTTCTCCTCCACGCAAGTTGATCGTCGCGCCTGCCATTGATGCCGATCGTTTGCAGCGTGTGCATGAGATCGCACCAACTCTGGAGGTCATCAATTGTGGTGATGCCGCGCATGCACTCGAAGCGATTCGCGACGCGGATGGTTTCTTCGGCAAGCTGACACCGGAACTGCTCTCGAATGCGAAGCAACTGAGCTGGGTTCAGTCTCCGACTGCCAGCTTGGAACACTATCTTTTTCCCGAATTGATCGAGCACCCGTGCGTGCTGACCAATATGCGCGGGCTGTTCTCCGACGTGATCGCCGATCATGTCTTCGGCCTCGTGTTGTGCTTCGCCAGGAATCTGCACACCTACGTTCGCCGGCAGGTGCGATCAGAATGGGCTCCGGTGGGAGGCGAGGCGGAACGATCGGGCTTCAGTTGCGGACCAGCGTTGGTCTCGGAAATTGATCGGCGGCATCAACATCTCGCCGATTGCACGATGGGAGTCATCGGAGCGGGAGAAATCGGCCGCGAGGTGCTCCGCCGTGCGGTCGCATTTGGGATGCGTGTTCTCGCGGTCGATCCCGTATGTCACAGCGTCCCCGGAGTACTCGACGAGGTTTGGCCGACTGACCGACTGAACGATCTGCTGGCGGCATCCGATTACGTCGTCATCGCAGCACCGCACACACCTGAGACCACGAAGCTCTTCCGCACGCCGCGATTTGAGTCGATGAAGCGGTCGGCGGTTCTGATCAACATCGGCCGAGGCGCGATTGTCGATCTGGCAGACCTCACCTCGGCATTACAACGCGGCGTGATCGCAGGAGCCGGACTCGATGTCTTCGAAACCGAACCGCTTCCGATCGAGAATCCGCTGTGGCAAATGGAAAACGTCATCATCACTCCGCACGTCGCCGGCGCGTCCCCTCGCATCGCTGAGCGTCACTTGGCCACCTTGTTGGAGAACGTCAGTCGCTTTGCTGCGAACGAATCGTTGATGAACGTTGTCGACAAACGCAGATGGTTTTGAGAAGGCGATTCGATTGGGTGTGCGGCACACTTTGCGTCAGCGACGATTTCGTTCGCCACCTCATCCGCGAGCCTCGGCACGTTCGGCCACCGCAGCGTTTTTCGCGTGAGGCAGTCCCACTCTTGCGAGTGCGAAACCACTCAACGGGAGCCGAGTTCCACGGCAGGCTAATTTGTCGCATTGGGCAATCTGTAGTCCGCCCCCTTGTGGGTCGGATGATTTTGATTTGGTCAGATTTCCCTGTGATCTTTGCATCCTCCGACCCACGAGGGGTCGAGCTACAGGCTCCGCAGTTTGAGGAACTTGCCAGCCGGGAGCCGAGATCTGTGGTCGCTTGATTCAAAGCCTGCTTGTGCTACTCTGCGACCCATCCGAATCGCATTAACGTGCCATTTGGCAGCGTTTCATCTTCTCGTGTTGCCCCGCAGTACAATGAAGAGAAATGACGCATGCGTTTTGAGAAGCCGCCCCAAGCCTGCCCGATCAACCCGCCGAGCCCGCACCATGAATCGCTCACGTAAAAGTGGTT
>JAYVQJ010000150.1:0-11069 GCA_043777235.1 Planctomycetia bacterium | reverse complement strand
AACTTACGTCAGACGGCACACGGAGTGTGCCTACTACAAATTGTGCAAGCCGACGAATTCCTGGCAAGCGGTCAACTTTCGGTGGTCAACGATCAACTCTACAAATACGACGTCTGCGAACTCACGACAACTCTGAAGGACACAACATGGCCGACACGCAAATTCATTCGACGGTGGACTTCGACAAGCCGGGCAAGCAGCACGGGCACTTGTGCATTCCCTATTCGTACAACCTCGGCGGTTGGGCGAATCTGATGGTGCCGATTACTGTGATTCAAAACGGTGACCGGTACTCGGACAAAGATGGCGACGGAGTTCGCGACACCGATCACGATGGTCCAACCATCCTCGCGATGGCCGGCAATCATGGCGACGAGTATCCCGGTCAGGTTGCGATCTTGAAGCTCTGCCGCGAACTGCAAGAGTCCGACGTGCGCGGCCGCGTCATCTTGATCCCGTGTCTGACGATGCCGGGATCGAAGGCGATGACTCGGTTGTCGCCGCTCGATGGGAAGAATTTCAACCGCTGTTTTCCGGGAAATCCGAGCGGCACACCGTCTGAGATGCTGGCACATTATCTGACGACGGTTCTCTTCCCGATGGCGAACATCGTCATCGACATTCACACCGGCGGGCGAAGCATGGACTTCGTGCCGTGTGCTCACATGCACTTGGTGCCCGACCTCGAACAGCGACGTCAGATGCTGGCCGGGACCGAAGCCTGGGGATCGGAACTCTGTTTTCTCTACGCCGACATCGCCGGCACCGGCCTGTTGCCCGTCGAAGCCGAGCGACAAGGCAAGATCGTCATCACCACCGAAATGGGCGGCGGCGAACCGGTCACGACCGCCGTTCACAAGCTGACTCAAAGCGGCCTGCGCGAAGTCTTGCTGCACTTCGGCGCGTTACGCGGCGAGCCGAAGACTCGCCAGCAGCGCAGTGTTGGGCCAGCTCGTTGGGTGCAGGCTCTGCATCGCGACGACTACCGCTTCGCTCCGGAGTCGGGGCTGTACGAGAACGTCGTTGCGTTGGGGCAAGACGTCGGCGATGGCGAGGTGGTCGGTCTGATTCACTTCATCGAACGCCCGGAACGCGAGCCTGTTCCAGTCATCGCGCCGTCGGCGGGCGTACTGATCGGCTGCCGAGGCCCGTCGATGGTCGCTCAAGGTGACTGCGTCGCGTGCATCGCGCATGATGTGCCCGAAGACATGCTGCGAGCGAAGTAGACCGGTCACTCCGAGGTTGTGAATCAATCAGCTCTGACCGGATCTGATTGACAGGAAAGGGTTGATGACGAAGATTTTGAGCTTCATTTTTCACGCCTGTCATTCGGCGAGTTCCGTGAGGGGCTCGCGAATCACGGCGAGTCGGTCAGGGGGGCTTCACAGGGACCTCGTTTCGATCGTTCGGGGAGTGTTTCCGGTCTGTCTGGGTCAGCGGCTGCTGGCCAGTCGAGGACGTGTCTGGAAGAACGCCCAGCGGAGAACATTGTGAGCCAGGGCAAACCACGTCGCGAGGATCTTCACCTTGGCCAGGCCGCGCACGCGGAACTGAGTCAGGCCGCGTTGGCGGGCCAGGGCGTTGACGCATTCGGCCGTCGAAGCGCGTTCGTTGTAGATCGCCTGAGCCGCTTCCGTTCCCATGCGTTGACGCCATTCGGCGCGAGCGGGGGAATCGCTCGGCAGCGGCGTGAAGGGATCGACACCTTGAGACTGTTTCTTCTGGGCGTCGCGGACCGGCAGGTACAGCTTGGGACCGTCGCCGGGATCGTTGAGCTCTTCGAGATCCTCTTCCGACGCGAAGCCGCCGTCGGCCAAGTGGGCTGCGGGACGCTGGCCCGTGCGCGATTCGATCTGTTGCGACATCGGCCCCAACTGACCGTGATCGGTGCCGGCGTTGATCGCGTCCACGCCGACGATGACTTGGCTCGCCGTATCCGTGGCGAATTGCACGTTGAACGCCGGGCGAGTGCCGCCATCGGGCATCTTCATCTTCCGCGCGTCCGGGTCGGTCGTCGATCCGCGAGCCGGTTGTTTCAGCGAACCGCGACCACGCTGCTCTTTGGCCGCTTGCACTTCGGCACAGGCGGCCAAGGCGTCGCGGACTCGCTGCTCGCGTTCGCGTGCGGCTCGGACGCGCGCGGCTTGTTCCCGACGTGTCGCCGCTCCGGGATCGTTCCGCACTTCCTCCTGCAACGACGTGACCTGCGCTTCCGCGGCAATCAGACACTCCTCCAGCGTGGGCTTCCGCCGGAACGACGACGTGCCAGCACTGGCCCGCACACGCACGCCATCCTGAGCCACACGCTCCAGTGTCACCGCTCCGACCGACATCAACTGCGCGATCTGCTGCGTCAGCAATCGGTCCAAGACTTCGGCGTGATCCACACGGAAGTCCGACAGCGTGTGGTAGTTCACCGACACGTCACCGCAAATCCACTGATAGGCCAAATGGAACTGGCACTGCCGCTCCAAAGCCCGCGCGCTGCCGACCCCTTTGATCGTGGCGTACAGCCACAACGACAACAAAATCTGGGGATCAATGGGAGACCGCCCCGGTCCCCCTTCAACCGCTCGAATGCTGTCGTACAGTTCGCTCAAATCGGCTTGCTCGACAAACGCGACGACCGTCCGAGCCTCATCCTCCGCCGGCAACATTTGATCCAGCGCCAGCATTCGCATCACCACCTGATCGCGGCACGCCACCCGCAACCGGGGAATTCCCGCACTCGAAGCGACCGGGGCCGGCTCCGAACCAGACTCCACCAAACACTCCGACCACTCAAACAACCGACGCTCCGTCATCCTCATGTCTCCGTTCCGCCAGAAACTTGGCAGCCACAGTTTAGCGCCAGCGTTTGACTCTGTGAGTGCCCATTTGACGAAAAATTCACAAGCTCTCCGTGACCAGAATTCCGGTCACGGAGTGACTGGTCTACGCAACATGGCAGAAGTAGCACTTCAGATAATCGTTCTCCGGACAGAACGGCGAGACCGGGTGATCCGGCGCGGCTCCGCGACGTTCCAAGATTCGAAGATCGCGACCTGATTGAATCGCCACGTCGGCGAGCGTCTGCTCGAAGTCCTCGTGCGTGACAAGTCCTGAGCAACTGCACGTCACTAACAATCCGCCCGGTTTCAACACCGAGACCGCGAGTTGATTGAGGCTGTGGTACGCTCGCAGCGCTTGCCGCAGTGCGGCGCGAGTTCGCGTCAGCTTCGGCGGATCGAGCACGACGGTGTCGAACAACTTGCCCGCGTCGCGCAGACGTTCGAGAGCTTTGAAGGCGTCCGATTTTTCGGATCGCCAGCGATCGGCGACTCCGTTTCGTTCGGCGTTGCGTTGAGCGATTTGCAAAGCGCCGTCTGATGAGTCGATCGCGACAACTTCCTTCGCGCCGGCCACAAGCGCCGCGATGCCGAAGCCTCCGGCGTAGCAGAAGACGTCGAGTACTCGATGACCGGCCGCGTAGCGTTGCAACGCCCGGTGATTGTCTCGCTGATCCAAGTAGCCGCCGGTCTTTTGGCCTTCGATGAGGTCCGCTTCCCACTGCAAGTCGTGCTCGCGGTAGATCAGCGGTCTCGGCGGAGGTTCACCCCAGAGCAGGCCGTCGGAGATTTCTAAACCCTCAGCCGACTGAATTCCCTTTTCAGTGCGCAGGATGATTCCGGCGGGATCGGTCAGCTCGCGGAGCGATTCGAGCAACAGTTCTCGGCGGCTGGCGAGAGCCAAGCTCGTGAATTGGACGCTGAGCCAACGCTCGTAGCGATCGACAGTCAGGCCGGACAAACCGTCGGCTTCGCTGTTGACGAGACGACAGGCGGTGACTTCTGGCGAGCCGGCGGGCGTTAGCCCCCGGACTTCCGTTGCGTCGCTCGAATCGTCCGGGGGCTGACGCCCGTCGGCTCGCCGGAATAATGTCTCGCGCAGTTGGATCGCTGACTGCAAGCGCGACTTCCAGAAATCATTGTCGAGTCGGGCCGACTCGACCCACGAGTACAGCCGCACGCGAATTTGGCTGTGCGGGTTGAACAAGCCGTGTGCGATGAATTCTCCCTCGTGGGATCGCAACTCGATTTCGTCACCCGGCTGCGGATCGCCGCGCACGTCGCGGATGGCTCCGGCGAAGACCCACGGGTGATGCTTGAAGAACGGGAGCGCGTGACGCGGCTTCAGCGTGACGGCCACACTCATCGCTTGTGGACCCCGCCGGGACCGAGCGCGGATTCGACTTCGGCGAGATACGCCAGCAAGCGGTCGCGTTCGTTCGTCAGATGCCGCACTCGCAGCAACGACCGGACGCGAGTCGTCAGTTCCAGTCGATTGACTGGCTTGGTCAAAAAATCATCGCAGCCGGCGGCGACCGCTTTTTCGATGTCGCCCATCTCGTTCAAGGCGGTGACCATCAGGATCGGGATGTCGTGCGTGGCCTTGTCCGCCTTCAACCGCTGACAGACTTCGTAGCCGCTGAGCTTGGGCATCATGATGTCCAGCAAAACAATGTCCGGCTGGAACGATTTCACTTTCTCCAGCGTGCTGGGGCCGTCGAAAGACATCTCGATTTCAAAGGCACCGTCGGCCAAATACGCTTCGAGCAATTCACGATTCTGCTCGTTGTCGTCGGCGATCAGGATCTTCGACGGCGTGGTCGGTGATGATGAGGAAGTCGGCATTCGGAAACTCTCAGGACGAACTTCGCACCGTCGCAGAAGTGCCAGCGAACGCGGCGACGGTGCCAATGACGGGCGGCAGTATAGTCAGCGTCCGCCAGCGAGAGAATCCAGCGAAGAGTTGCCGCCACCCCTGGAGTGCTTCGGCCTGACGAAGCCCTCCATTCAAGAACGATTGAGCTGACAACCGTACCAAATGCGAGCATCAGCAAGTCGTTTGCCGGTTGTGTGCTTCAAGAGGTTGGAAAGTGATTTGGTACTTGAATGGAGGGCGGTGTCGAGCCACCGCACTCCAGGGCGGCTCGCGTGGCCGGAGCGTCGTATTCTGCGGCCTCTTTCGAGACGCGGATCGCCGACAGATGGCCTCGGAGAAACGAAAGATCGGCCGGTTCGTCGATGTCGTACCACGGCGGCAGCACTTCGACGCGAGCGTCCAACTCAATGAGCCGCTGCATCACTTGGTCAAGCACTCGCGAGGTGCTCCAGTCGATCCCCTCGAAGATCGGCCAGGTCCGTCGCTGCTGATTCAACCCGATCAAATACAGACCGCCGTCGGTCGCCGGGCCGAGCACGACATCCGCATGCTTCAACATCGCAAACGCGACGCTGAGAAAACCGACTGGCAACGTCGGACTGTCAGACCCGATCAGCACGACCGGTTCCGGGCCGAATGCGTCGAAGAACTGCTTCATCCGCAGACCAAGCCCCGTGATTGGCTGCGGCCAAAGTTCGTAGCTGCCGCCCGATTGTTGCGTGAAGAACTCGCGACACGCCGCTTCGGCCGGCGAATAGGCCAACACACGCCGCGTTCCCGTCGAACGAAATCGTTGGATCAAATCGGTCAGGAAGCCTCGATAAAGCGCGGCGGCCGAAGCATCGCCAATTGCCGCCGCGAGCCGAGTCTTTACGCGACCCGGTTCAGGATTTTTCACGAACATGCCAAGCGTCGTCATGCGGGTGGAGTCCCTTCGATCAAGCGTCGCAGCAGCAGCACCGAGACGTGCCCTTTGAAGCGGACCTTGCCATCGAACTCGACGACCGGGACTTCCGTGTCGAATCGCTTCAGCAGCGCCGGGTCGGTGTCGATGTCGATCTCTTGAATCGGTGGTAACAACGCCGAGTAGAGTTGCAGCAGTTCAATCGCCTCATCGCAGAGATGGCAATTCTCGCGTGAGTACACGACCAGCGAACGGAATCGCCGTCCCGGCCGAGTTGGTCTCCATGACGTTCCGCGACGTTCGTCCTCGGACATCGGCCCATTGATCATCGCGAACCATCCAAACGCCGTGAGAGCCAGTGCGACAAGCAGACACAACATCCGCTGATTGTGCCAAAACGCCGGCATGGCAAACGGCAGCCCGGAGGAATTGTCCCACGCGGCCAGCGCGAACACGCTCAGGCCGACGGCAAACAGCAGCGTGCCGAGCTGAGCTTGTCGGTGCGTGAAGCGATGCGACTTCAATGTCGAGGTTCCTGTGTTCGTCGTTCAGGCTTCAAAGTAGACGAGTCACTCCGTGACTCGAAGATTCCGGTCACGAAGTGACCGGTCTACGAAACGGCGCGAGCCATTCGCTCGCGTGCGAGACGTTCGAGGTGATCCACAACCGCATCGGGAGTCAGGCCGGAGGTATCGACTCGAATCGCATCTTCGGCGGCTCGCAGCGGATCGACGACGCGGGTTTTGTCGCGAGCATCACGCTCGCGAATCTGCCGCAGGATGTCGTCGAGCGGCTCGGCTTGCTCGTGACGTTCGAGCAACTCTCGATGTCGTCGAGCGGCTCGTTCTTCGGGATTGGCGGTGACGTAAAACTTGCACTCGGCGTGCGGGAAAACGGCGGTCCCTTGATCGCGGCCTTCGGTGACGATGTTGCGGCCGTTCGCGAACTCACGCTGTCGAGCGGCTAATTCACGACGCACGGCCGGGTTGCCTGCGACCAACGAACTGCCATGCGAAACCTCCGGCATCCGAATCTCGGCGGTCACATCGCGGCCATCGATGAAGACGTGCTGCTGGTCCAATCGCAGTTGCATCGCGCGAGCGCACTCGGCGACAGCGGACTCGTCGTGCAGGTCGATCGACCGTTGCAGGCACTGCCACGCGACCGCGCGGTACATCGCTCCGGTGTCGAGAAAATCAAACTGCAACCGCTGCGCGAGTCCGCGAGCCGCAGTGCTCTTTCCCGATCCAGCGGGTCCGTCGATGGTCACGATCATGGGAGTTGGGAGTTGGGAGTTAGAGGTTGGGGAGTAGTAACCCGAAGCGTTAGCGAGGGCGAATGCTTCAGGACGTGTCGTCAAGAATCAGGTCGGTGAAGCGTCTGCCCTCGCTGACGCTTCGGGTTGGTTTGGCGGATCGAAACGGAGTTCGAGGTCGGCGATCTCATACGGCGACAATGCAAGCTGCACGACGTCCCCTTCGATCTTCGGATGACCGGTCGTGCGGCCGGTGAAGTCTCGCAGGCGGACAGACAGCGGCGTGCGGAAACATCGCAGCGAGACACTTTGTTGCCGTCCTTCCGTTTCCTGCAAGCGCACGGCGAAGCCGCTGCCGGTGGGCGGATCGCTTGGCTCGGACGATTCCCACGCGGCAACGTCGGTGCGCGGTTCGTCCATCAAATCGGTCAGGCGAGTGAGCTGCACGTTCGGAGCATCGACATGCAGGAACCAGCCGGTTGTGCCGCAGCGCGGCGGGCCGATCTCGGTTGGGATCACGGCGGCCGGAGTCATCGCGTCAAGCGCAGCTTGCAGCGGATACGGCTGCTCGAAGGCGACCGAGAATCGGAACTGCCGTCGAGTTTCACCCTCGACGATCAGAATCGAATCGCACATGCGTCGGCCGGTCTTGCGATGAAACGGCAAGCCGTGCGTGAGGATCGTCGTGCGTGTGTCTTCGTCGGCGATCTCGATGAAGTGCGGACTCTCGAAGCGATCCTGTCCGACCGGCTGGGCGGTTCCCAAGATTGATCGGGTCAGCGCGGCGGTCGTGTCCATCCACGCCCAACGGACTCCGAAATAGTTCGTCCACGGTTCGCCGTCGGGCATCTTGACGGAGTCGAGTTCGATGTCGATGTCCAAAATCCGGCGGCCGCGCCACAAGCGAAACGTCTGTCGAAACGTCGCCAGCACGGCGTCAGTTTTTTGATCGAAGATCTCGCCAGTCGTCCGCACCTCGCCGAGCCACGGGCCGCGACTGAGAACCTCGATGCCGTGACAGCGCGTGTCGGAGTAAAACGATTTCTCTTCGAACGCGCGGTCGTCGTCAGTGACGGTGATGGACCGCTCGCGAGGAAACCGAAACGCCAATTGCTGGCTGATTCGGTTTGGTTTGCGCCCGTATTCTTTCAGCCGCTGAATGCCGCCTGTGTCCGGGCTGATGTGAACTTCAAAGAACTCGTTCCGCAGAACGTTGTCGTTGACCAGCGGCGTTTTGAGATTCTCGTCGCTGGTTGCTTTCGCGGCGCGACCGCCGCTCGTTGTGGGGAGCCAGACGAATCCGCAGCCGGGAATCTCGACGAGTGCCTGCCGACCGGCCTCGTTCTCGAACACTCCTTTGACCGGTCCACTGTGTGCCGGCAGAGCCATGCCACTCGGCCAAGCGACGGGGACTCGGCGAGTGAACGACAGCGGATTGATCAGCAACACGCCGGGCGTTTTGTCGGTCGTGCCATGCAGAATTGTTTGCGCGAGTTCGCGCTGTCCGGTGCGAACAAGTTCGGAGATCGCCGCTTCGTGGGGCACGTTTTCAACGTGCCCGGCTGTGTCTTTCGTGGCGTCGGAGGCGGGCACGTTGGAAACGTGCCCCACGTCGGGGCCGGCTTCATCGACCAAACGCTCTGCGGCTGAGCAGTCGATCTCGTGCAGCCGTTTCCCGCGAAGTGCCGTCGAGATGCTGCGCAGCCACAACGCGGAATCGAATCGTTGGCGTCGGTTGAAATGTGCGGCGTAGCGGGTGATCGGATCGGCTTCGCGTGCGGCAACGCTGCGAGTCAGGAACGGAGCGAGGTACTCGCCCGCTTCGTAGCGTGAGTGTCGCATCGGCGTGTCGGTCCGTTCGAAGAATTCTCGAAACGTCACGAAGCGGCCGATGACCGGCGAGTATTTTACGCTGCGCAGCAAGTCGGCAAAGAACGGGCTGCGGACATCTGGCCAGCGAGCGATGATCAAGCCGGCTCCTTGATCTTGATTCATCGACTCGGCGAGCCGTTGCGGAAGGCGCAGATAACTCGTCGCACTGTCGGCCGCGACCGGCAGCCGCGAGATCGCGTCGATCGTCGTGTTGTCGCAGCCTTCCCAGCGGAGCTTGCTGTTCTCAGCGTCCGGGTAGATGCCATCGTCGAGCAAGAAGTGACACGCCGCCAAATATCCAAACTTCGTCAGCATCTGCGGCAGCAATGTGTGCAGTCCAAATCGACGTCGCGCCCAAGTCGTCGGATCTTTGCCGAAGAGCCGTTTGTAGGTCGCTCGGCCGCGGCGAATGTCGTGCAACACCGATTCGAGCGGCAGCAACGGCGACGGCATCTCGGACCACTCGCCGCCGAGGACTTCTGCGGTGTCACGTTGCACGGCTTCGCGGAGCAGCTTCGCAATCTCTGGCTTCTCGCGAGCGAGTTCGTCAGCATCGCGAGCGGTCATTAGAAAACTGATCGGCTTGCTGTCGGTCAACAGCGGCGTCAGTTTCTCGTTCGCCATGTTTGGCACGAGCAGGCACATGTCGAGCAAGTACGCATCGGTCGGATAGAACCGCTCGCGCGCTTCGTGCAACGCCTCGAAGCAGCTCGCGAGCCGTTGCTTTGCGTCGTCCAAGCGACCGGCGATGAGAGCATCTGCCGCCTCGATCGCTTCACGTCGTAGACGCATCTCGTCGATCTCGCCGAAGTAGTGCATCTGCCGGGACAACAATTCAACCAGCAAATGCGTCATCCCCAACGCGAGGAAGTCGGCGACGAATTCTGGATCGAGCTGCTCTGGAGAACTGATTGTCGCCGTCGGACTGGCCCCGTCCGGAATCTCGCCGACCATCGGAGTCGTGCCGCCATCGGCCGCTTGCGATGAAGGTGTCCAGTCACGAGCTGCGGCCAAAACTTCCGTCAGAAGTTCGCTTCGCTTGTGAAGACCGGAGACGACGAACGAACCGGCATCTCGCTGACGACCGATCCAATCGGACTCCAAACGGTCGTCGCAGCAGGTCGGAACGAGGATCAATCGGTTCGCGGTTGGCTCCGGCGGACTGTCGGCTCGGTGCCAGCCGGGGAGCGATCGAGTCTGAGCCAGCAGCCACGGATGCCACGCGACGGCGAAGGCGTTGAGGATCCCCTCGGCCGGCTTTTCGCCTAAATCCGTGGGGAAATCCTCCAAGCTGTGACACGGGATCAGGATGAGAACGTCGTTGAGCATAGGAGTTTGTCGTCTCTCGTGGGGCATGTTTTCAGCGTGCCCGGCCGGATGGACACGTTGAAAACGTGCCCCACGTTGGGCGAGATGTTAAACGCTCGGCCCGAAAATGAGAGTGTCCGACCGCTGCCAAGTTGGATGATCGTTTTTCAAATTCCTGGGAACCCAATTTGAGAGGTCCGCGTCTGACGGCTGTGCGCGGAAGACCAGTCAGCACAACGTTCTTGGTTGACGGCTCGAAAAAGGCTCTGGTAGTCTGCTGCCGATTGGGCGTTTTCGTGCCAAACTCAAGTTCGCTCGGCGATGGATCGCACGGAACTCGAAATCACTTCAAGACGTTGTGGCAGGACGCTCACGCCACACATCAATCCAAACCGCTCAGCAGATTAGGGTGACTTCGATGGCGGAATCTCAGTCCGTTTGGGGCATTGATATTGGTCAGGCCGGCCTCAAGGCTTTGCGTCTGCGATACGCCGAAGCAGCCGGCCAAGCGATCGCCGTCGCGTTTGACTACATCCCTCACGCCAAGATCCTCAGCCAGCCAGATGCCGTGCCGGATGAATTGATCCAGACGGCGCTCAGTACGTTTCTCTCCCGCAACGAGACCAAGGGAGACTTGATCGCGATCAGCGTTCCCGGCCAGTCGGCATTGACGCGGTTTATCCAACTGCCGCCAGTCGAATCTAAGAACGTGGCCGAGATCGTCCGCTATGAAGCCAAGCAGCAGATTCCGTTCGCGCTCGAAGACGTGATCTGGGATTACCAAACGCTCGGCGGCGGCATCGAAGAAAGCGGCTTCATGCTGGGTGCCGAAGTCGGCCTCTTCGCGATGAAGAAGGAAGGTATTTACTCGGCGATCAAGCCTTACGTCACGAACAAGATGGAAATTGAGTTGGTGCAGATCGCTCCGCTGGCGATGCACAACTTCCTGTGCTTCGACCAAATCGGCTTGCGTCCCGGCCAAGAGCTTTCCGACGACGGCGAGTACATGATTGTGCTCGACATGGG
>JAYVQJ010000149.1:0-2827 GCA_043777235.1 Planctomycetia bacterium | reverse complement strand
GCCGAGTCCCCTCGCACGCGATCAGCTTGCCGCTGGGATGCGGATTGAACACGACCGTGTTCCCCGCCGAGACCATGTTGATCACGTTGCACGCCAGCGTCGGCAGCGAATGCGTCACCGGAGTGACCGCTCCGATGACCCCGAACGGAGCCGCCTCAATCACCGCCAATCCATGATCGCCGGAGAACACTTCCGACTTCATGAACTCCATGCCCGGCACGCGCCGCAGGATTTGTAGCTTCTCGATCTTGTGGTCGAGCCGCCCGATCTTCGTCTCCTTCATCTCCGCCGTGCCCAGCTCGACCGCCTGCGACTCACAGATTTGTCGCACACATTCGATGGCCTTGGCTCGCGTTTCAAGCGTCGCCTGTCGCAGCTTCTGATACCCATCATTCGCCGCCGCGACCGCATCATCAACATTGGCAAACACGCCAAAGTCCCCGTTGCGAGCTTTCGCCGGCGCAGCGAACCCATTCCGCTTTTGGAGTTGCGTGAGCACTTCTTGAACGACGGCTCGAATCGTGGCTTCGGTACTCATAATTTGGAGTGCGGTGACTTGTCACCGCTTTCATATTGCGGCGGAGCCGCTTTTGTTTTGAGGGAATAGACCTTCGCAATCGGACAACATCGAAACCAAAAGTGGCTCCGCCACAAACCAAAGCGGTGACAAGTCACCGCACTCCAAAATTAACCCGCCTTGAATACCGTTTTCCCATGCACCTGCACCGTGTCCACGATGCCGATGACCGTGCAGTCAATCGGCAAGGTCTTCGTCTCCGGCGTGAACCGAGCGCTCGAACCTTGGACGCACAACACGACTTGCCCCTCGCCGCAGCCGAGCGGATCGACGGTGATAAACGTCCGCCCGGTCGGCTTGAGGCTGCTTTGATCCTTTTCATCGACACGCAACGGCTCGACGATCAGCAGCTTCTGGCCGATCATCGACTCGACCTTCTGCGTCGAAACCAAGCTGCCCGTAATCCGGCCGATAAACATGAGGAATACCTTGGACCGCTAATCTGCGCTAATTGACGCTAATGAAAACAGTAAGAATCAGGTCTCTTCTTCATTAGCGCTGATTAGCGACAATTAGCGGTTCTCCTTTGTTGTCTTGACTGCTTCCACGCTTTGCCGCGCGACGACGATTTCTTCGTTCGTCGGCACGACCCAGATTTGTGTCTGGCTGCTGTCGCTCGAAATCTTCGCTTCCGATCCGCGAGCGACATTCGTGTTCTTCGCTTCGTCGAGTTCGATTCCCGCCCATGTCATGTTTCGACAGACACCCGATCGAATCAAAAAACTGTTCTCGCCGATGCCGCCGCTGAAGACGATGGCGTCGGCTCCGCCCAGGATCGTCAGGTACGCTCCGAGGTATTGCCGGATCGAAGCGACGAACAGATCGAGCGCGAGTTTCGCTCGCGAGTGACCTTTCGCAGCAGCCTCTTCGAGATCACGCACGTCGCCGCTGAGGCCGCTAACTCCGAGCAACCCGCCTTTGCTCGACAGCTCTTCCAAAACCTTTTCGAGCGACTTGCCGCTCTTCCGCAGAATGATCGGCAGAGCGAACGGGTCGAAGTCGCCGACTCGATTGTTGTGCGGCAGCCCGGTCTGAGGACTCATGCCGAGACTATTCGCGAGGCTCTTCCCACCGCGCGCCGCACACAACGAATTGCTCCCGCCGAGGTGACAGGTGATGACTCGTAGGTCAGTCATTCCATGACTGACATTCGCGCGGTTGACGTCGTTCGCGCCGTCAGCGTTCAACGACGTTTGACCGCCAACCGCGCGTTCGGAATGCGAGTCATGGAATGACTCGCCTACAAGTTGCGCAATTCGCGTGTTGAGATACCGATGGCTCGCGCCATGAAACCCCCAGCGTTGGATTTCGTACTCTTGCGACCATTCGAGTGGGATTGCGTACAGACGATTCTCCGGCGGGATCGTTTCGTGAAACGCCGTCTCCAGCGCGGCCACGAGCGGAATCTCCGGGAACGCCGACCGCAACTGCCTCATCGCCTTCGCGTACATCGGATTGTGAGCCGGAGCGATGTCGGAAAACTCTTCCATCTTGGCGAGCAGTTCGTCGGTGACGATCCGCACTCCGCTGAGGTTTCCGGCAAACACCGCCTTGAACCCAATCGCCGCGACCTCACCGACCGACTTCAAGCAGCCGTACTCCGAATGAGTGAGCTGCTCCAGACACATCCCCACCGCCGCCGCATGATCGCTCACCGGCTGAGTCGATTCCTCGCGCCGCCCGCCGATCTCAACAAAGCACGAGCTCGCCGCCTGCCCGATCCGATCAATGCCTCCACGAGCAAGCTGCGACTCGTCCGACATATCGAACAGCCGATACTTGAAGCTCGTGGAGCCAAGATTGGCGACCAGGATTTTCATAACGACTCCTGGAGTGCGGCGGCTTGACGCCGCCCTCCATTCAAGAACCAGAGAGCTGTCGAACTGTCAAAGACTGACGAATCGAGGTCCGTTGTCTGTTTGACGGTCTTCCGTGAACCAAGCTCAATCGTTCTTGGATGGAGGGCGGTGTCGAGCCACCGCACTCCGAGGTTAAACAAAGTGCTCCAGCAGACTCTCTCCCGGCCGAGCGATCAGATGCGCCGAAACGAGTTCGCCGATCTTCGAGGCCGCCGCCGCTCCCGCATCGACGGCCGCTCGTACCGAGCCGACGTCGCCGCGGATGATCGTCGTGACGTAAGCCCCGCCGATTTGGATTTGCTTCACCAAGCTGACGTTGGCCGCCTTCAGCATCGCATCGGATGCTTCGATCTGAGCCACCAACCCTTTGGTCTCAATGAGACCGATTGCT
>JAYVQJ010000148.1:0-11071 GCA_043777235.1 Planctomycetia bacterium | reverse complement strand
TTCGGGTTACTAAATCATCATGAATAATCCCGGCTAACGCCGCGCGACTAATTTCTGCGAGCGTCTTAGATTTGGCGCAATTTGACATCGACGTGGTGCGGACGTCCGAAAGTCAGGACATGCTGGCGATTGGCGTGAAGGTAATCGCCAGCATGAAAACGATCGGAGCAAACACCGTGCGAATCGACAAAACCTCGACCGAGTAATCGGCCTTCGTGCTCGGAATTGAACCCTTCAAGACGAAGTTGAGCGGCTGACCACGGTTCGACGTCGTTTGAAGTTCCTTTGCAATTCGGAAACGATCCACCGACACTGGCGGCCACTCTGATTGACCAATTTCTTCTGAAAGGACATGCGATGCCGTTCTTCATTCGACGCCGTGATTTTCTGACGGCCTCTGCCTCGTTGACCGTTGCGGGATTGACCTGGCCGTTGGCGATGGCCGCCGACAAGAAGCCGCTGTTTGAAATCTCGCTGGCTGAGTGGTCGCTGCATCGGACGATCTTTGGCGGGAAGCTCGACAACCTGGACTTCGCCAAGGCGGCCAAGCAGGACTACGGCATCAATGCCATCGAGTTCGTCAATCAGTTCTTCAAGGACAAAGCGAAGAACATGGAGTACCTGACGGAACTCAAAAAGCGAGCAGACGGCGAAGGGGTCAAGATGCTGCTCATCATGTGCGATGGTGAGGGGGCACTCGGCGACGCCGACGAGAAGAAGCGGGAGACGGCGGTTGAGAATCATTTCAAGTGGGTCGAAGCCGCAAAATTTCTCGGCTGTCATTCGATTCGCGTGAACGCTCAAAGCTCCGGCAGCTACGACGAGCAAGTCGATCGCGCGGCGGACGGACTGCGGAAGCTGACTGAGTTCGGTGCCAAGCACGACATCAACGTCATCGTCGAAAATCACGGCGGCCTGTCATCGAACGGCGAGTGGCTCGCGAAGGTCATGAAGAAGGTCGATCTCCCACGCTGCGGAACGCTACCGGACTTCGGCAACTTCCGAGTGAGCAAGGACGAAATGTATGACCGGTACAAAGGAGTGACCGAGTTGATGCCATTCGCGAAAGCGGTCAGTGCGAAGTCACATGACTTCAACGACGCTGGCGACGAGACGAATACCGACTATCTGAAAATGATGAAAATCGTCCTCGCCGCCGGTTATCACGGCTACCTTGGAATCGAATACGAAGGGGGCAAGCTCGGCGAGCCCGAAGGAATCAAGGCGACGAAGAAGCTGCTCGAACGAGTCCACGCGGAGTTGTCGAAAGGGTGATAACGTAATGCGAAAACTCTGCGAGTAAAAAAACGTGGTTCGCCGATTGAATGGATGATGAAGCAATGGCTGGTTTGCAGATTCCCTGTCCGAAGTGTGGTAAATCGCTGAAGCTGCCCGATCGCAGTTTGCTCGGCAAGAAGGGGAAGTGTCCCAAGTGTCGGCATGCGTTCGTGATGACCGAACCGACCGAGCAAAAGGCATCGGCTGAACCAGAGCAACCTGCCGCCGATCCGCTCGATGTGGGTGAGTTGTACGACGAACTGGAGCAGATCGAGCAACGTCGTACTGGAGCAGACGAAGTTCAGATGGAGTTGGCCGAACCGACGATTCAATCGCCGCAGGCCGGCACTGGTGCGCGCTGGGTTCCGGATGCTCAACCTGCTGGCAATGCGATGCCAGCACCACAGATGCCAGCACCACAAATGATGCCGCCTCAAATGATGCCGCCGGGGTATCCGTATCCGATGCCGCCGCAGATGCCGATGGCACCTCAGCAATGGGGCGTGCCGCCGGGGTATCCGCAGATGCCGTATCCGCCTCAGCCAGGGATGCCGTATCCGCCGCAGCCGGGCATGCCTTATTCGCCGATGCCTCCCGGTTACGCGCCGATGTATGGCTATCCGCAGTACGCACCGCCTCAACCGGTCGCGGCTCCGCAACCACAGCCAGTTGCTCCGGCGTTTGTCCCTGCGGCTCCGGCACCGACTCCGGTGGCGAACGACAATCCGTTCGCGGCGTTCGGTGCCGAGATGCCGGAACCGGCACCGAGCGAACTGCCTTCGCAAGTCGAAATGTTGTCGGCGGGCTCGCTGCGAAAGTCGAAGACGAAAGCGACATCGAAGAAGTCTCGGCAAGCGAAGCAGAGGCAGTTGGCGGTGATGATCGCGATCGGCGTGTTGGTCGTCGCTGGCCTTGGAATCGCGGCGCTCAACAATCAATCGGCCTCGAATGGAAAGTCGAAGGGGAAAGCGGTCGCTCAGAACGAGTCCGGCGACGAGGTCAACGATTCGCTGCCGTGGGAATCGCCGCTGCCGATCAGTCCAACGAAGGGGGCACCGATCGAAACGACGCTTATGCCTTACGGTGTGACGGCGATCGTGCATGTCCGGCCGAGCGAGCTGTGGGAGAAAGGGACGAAACGCGAGGAGTTTCGCTTCTGTTGGGGGCCGCTTGGCGAGTGGCTCGGCAAACAGATCAAAGAGATTTGCAATCACGATCCGTCGCAGATCGAAGAGCTGACCTTCGGCTTGATTCCTGGTATCGTCGGCGAAGAGATGCAGGTCTGCGGAGTCGTGCATCTCAAAGAGGCGGCACAGAAGACGGGGCTCATCAAAACGTTCCGCGAGATCAGTGCCGAACTGAAAGACTCCGACGCGAGCGACTATCCGGTCTACGAGAATCAGAAGTTTGCGTACGTCATCAAAGATCTGAAAACGTTCGCCTTCTGCCCGCGGCTGAAGCAGAACGAAATGGCCGAGGCGGTCAATCGTCCGAACGCACAGGCTCCGGGACTGGAGGCACTGTTGCGAAAGACCGACCGTCAGAGGCACGTCGTGCTCGTGTTTGATCCCACGACACTCGGAGCACATTCGCAGTTCATCTTTGAGAAAGAGTTCCGTCCCATCGCCGATCAGGTCGTCGATTTCTTTGAACCGAAACAATACGAAACGGTCGCGTTCAGCATGCACGTCGGCGACAAGTTTCATTCGGAGATTTTGGCTCGCTACAAATCGTCGATCGCGAAGACGGCGGCTCAAGCGGACCTGACGAAGCGGCTCAACAAACTGCCGCGCGACTTGGCGAACATGATCCGCGGATACATGGATCCGAAGGTGCTCGGCCGGCGACAACTCATTGGCCGCTTCCCGGCGATGACCAAGGCGTATGCCGTATCGACGCATGCGACCAGCGGTGACCGGTTCGTTTCGCTGGCCACCGCGCTGCCCGAGCGAGCGGCTCCGAATCTTGCTCTCGCCGCGCTGCTCACTTGGGACGAATCCACTGTCACGGACTTCAGCAAGGCCGCTGCCTTACCGGGAGGCTCGAAGGGGACCGAGACCAAACTGCCGGAGCTCGTTCTGGATCGACTCAAACTGCTGAAGGTCGAAGCCGAGTACACGAACACTCCGCTCCAAGAGGCGTTAAAGGAAGTCGCCGACGAGTGCAAAGTGGCGATCATCTTGGACGGCGACGGTCTGAAGGACGGTGGCTACACACAGGTCATGAAGCAGACTCTGAAGCTCGGCAAAGTCAGCGGCCTGGAGGCGATCACGGCGATGATCAAATCATCGAGCAAGGACCGTCCACTTAATCCAATGGTCTTGATTATCGACGAGTCCAAGAAGCAGGCGATTATTTCGTCGAAGAACTACGCGGAAGGCAAAGGCCAAAAGCCGTTGGCGCTCCCATGATCGCCGAGGCGAGATCGCTTGAGGTCTGGAAGTTGTCGTGAATGTGTCACGTTCCGGCGGATGGTCTGAGGCAGAGCCTCGTTCGTTCGACTGTCTGACTTCTTGTAGGGTGGGACCAGCGGCGCTTCGCCGCGCCGGCCCCCCAGATATTTTCAGCGAGCTTTCTGGTGGGCCGGCGCTCGAAGCAAGCTTGTCCCACCCGACATCGTCGGAAGTCAGACCGTCGAATTAGAGAGTTGTCGACAATCGTCGCGTGTCTCAAGCTCCAGCGCTGCTCGCGGATTTTCCGCCTGTGACTTTCATCACGGGTGTTTTGGTGGATAAATTCACCACGTCTCTGGAGCGGGTTCTCAACCGCGTTCCGTTCTCATTGCCAGTGTTGTGGCCAAAGCGTTCTTCATTCTTCGGGAGAGTGCCATGTTGCGGACGTTCTCTTCCCGTCGCGGGTTCACGCTGATTGAACTGCTTGTCGTCATTGCCATCATCGCCGTCCTGATCGCGCTGCTGCTGCCAGCGGTGCAGTCGGCGCGCGAGGCCGCTCGACGTTCACAGTGCAAGAACAGCCTCAAGCAGATTGGTTTGGCTCTGCACAACTATCACGACAACGCCAAGATGTTTCCGAAGGCCAACTTCATGGTCTCGACAGCGGCCGGCACGTTTCCCACAACGAATTCGTATCAGTGGGAGGGACGCAGTTGGCTCTTCATGCTCTTCCCGCAGATGGATCAGGCGGCGCTTTACAAAAAAATCCCGCCGTTTCTTCCGTGGGATGACTCCGCCTATACCGCGCTGCGTCGTACCAGGTTGCCTCCGCTGGTGTGTCCAAGCGACAGGACTTACCCAGGTGCCGACCAAGGGAATTGCAGCTATCACGCGAGTACCGGGCCGAACCTCGGATGGGTGAACTCCGCGACCAGCAACATCGGAATGTTTCACGTCAACCACAGTGTCCGCATCGCGGAGGTTCGTGACGGCATGTCGAACACGATCGCTGTGGCGGAAGGATTGATCGGCGACAACAACAACGGCATCTACGAGGTTGGCGATTATGTGCGGAGGATTTCGCTGTCGGTCGCTGGCTGGACCACCAGCACGGTCAGCCCGTCCGCCTCTGAGGTCGAGATTTACGGACAAGCCTGCGCGGCGGGAACGGCGGACCATCGCAGCGCCGGCGGGCGAGATTGGCTGGGCGGCACGATCGCCTTCAATTTCTTTAACACCATCGCACCGCCGAACTGGAAGTATCCGTCCTGCACCGACTGCGCAATTTGTGGATACGCCGACGACACCGGCGTCTATCCCTCGCGAAGTTATCACGCGGGCGGGACGCATCACCTGATGGGTGACGGAGCGGTGCGTCTCATGTCAAACACGATCGAATTCAAACTTTATCAAGCACTCGGAACACGGAACGGCAAAGAGCCGGTCGCCGGTTTTTAGCGAGGCTTCGCGACAGAACATTGAGGCCCATCATTCTGCCCCCATCATTCTGCCAAAATCCGATTGGCAGAATGATGGGGGCAGAATGATGGTACGGATAAACTTCACCGAATCGCATTGAGCCGTACGACGGAGATTGCACATGCGATCGCGAAGTCTTTGGCCTGTCTCACTCATCATCGGCAGCCTGTTGCTCGTGGGTTGTGGAGGCAGCGAGTTGCCACGTCCGGTCAAAGTACGGGCCAAGACGATCGGCCCCAAAGACATCTTGGGGCAGTACGTCGAATCCGGAGAACTTGATAGCGGAACGTCAGAGCTTCAGGATATGTTTGAGTCGCTCAAGACCACCGACGCCACGAAAAGCGCCGACCTTTTGCGCGACTTGAAGACCCTGAAATCTCTCAAAGACGACGCGAACGCTATCAAAGCTCAGGCCAAGAAAATGGCCGACAAGCTATGAGGTGTGAGTGTTCGAGATTCCTTGATCCACGAAGTTCGAACACCGTGTGTCAAGTTTTATGAGCCGGCACGCGCTAGCGTCCGGTTCGGAATGTCGATGGACTCTCGAACCGGACGCTAGCGCGTGCCGGCTCGTGGTCTGAGGCGGAGCCTCGTTAGTTGTTGATGATCCCTAGCAGTGATTCCTCTTCTTCGAGGATCACGATACGCGGAGTGACCATCAGCATGAGGCTCTGTGTTTCACGACCGACGCCGGTGTTCTTGAACAGACGGCTGAGGTACGGAATCTTGTTGAGGATCGGCACGCCCGCCATGTTGCGGCTTTCGCTCAGTCGCTTCACACCACCGAGCAACACCGTGCCACCATCGGGTACGGCGACAGTCGTGAAGACGTTCGTACTTGCGATGACCGGCTGTTGCACAGTGATTTCACCAGCACCGGCCGCCTGGAAGCCACCACCACCTTGTTGTTGGCCGCCACCGCCGCCTTGGCCACCACCGCCGCCACCTTGGCCGCCGCCGCCGCCGAAGCCACCGCCACCGCCGATTCCACCAAAGCCAGACTGAGCCGCATTCGCTAAATCGGTTCGATCACCCATCGCTTGGCCGAAGAGTCCGTGGTTGTAGACACCACCGTATTCCATGCCGGCACCGCCACCGATACCACCGAAGCCACCTTGACCACCACCGCCACCACCTTGACCACCACCGCCACCGCCTTGGCCACCACCTTGGCCACCGCGCTGACCTTGTTGTTGACCAGCGGACACGAACGTGAAGGAGGTGACTTCGCGGATGGTCGAGAAGTTCGGTGTCACGGCCAGTCGGACGTAGCGGCGATCCGCCGAGATGACCGCCTGCACGGACATGAAGACACCTTCAAAGACCTGCGTGATCTGTGGCTGATAACCGACTGCGAACGCACCGACGACCGGAATCAACGCGGTCACGAACGGCCGCTGAGAACCGTCCTGGACGGTTCCCGTTTGTCCGTTGAAGAGCGTCACCTTCGGAGCACTCATGATGTTGTTGCGGCGATCACCTTGAGCGGCATTGATGAAGAAGAACGTTTCAATGTCGCTGAGCACGGCGAAGCCAAGATTCATACCCGCGTTGGCATCGAATCGGCCGAAGTCCGGCACTCCGATACCGAACGAGCCTTGTCGAAACGCGATGTCCATGTCTTGAGTGAATGCGGTCGAGCTTCCCAATCCGACCACTCGGCCATTCGAACCGTAACCGGTGCGTGAAATCAACTGGCGAGAGGGAGACGGACTGAAGAACGTTCCACCCTGATTCTGTCCTGCTTGTCCGCCCGCCGCACCGCCTGCCTGTCCGCCCGCTTGCTGTTGCGTCGGAACGATGGTGCCGAACGGCGGAATCGGGATCAAACCACCTTGCTGTCCGGCTTGTCCGCCCGCTTGGCCGCCACCCTGGCCGCCAGCGGCACCAGCTTGTCCGCCAGCGTTCTGGCCGCTGTACAAGTGCGGTCCACCGAAGCTGCTGGCCAAGTCGAAGTCGAAGTCGATGCCGACTCGTTCGAAGAAGTTATCCGACACCGACACGAAGCGGACTTCGATGGTGACTTGCAGATCTTGCAAGCGACGGAGTTGTTCCAAGAGATCGCGGATTTCGTCGTGGACCTTCTGAGTCTGACGAATGACGAGACTCAACGTGGTCTCGTTGCCTTTGATATGTCCGTTACCGCCAATTTCGTCCCAGGCATTGGGCTCGCACGTCGACGTAATCAAGTCAATCAACGAGCTGAAGTCGTGTCCGGAACCGGCATGGTTGGTTTGCCACTGCGAATTCGCATTGCTGGCCCACGGAGCCGATGCGGCAGGAGTGCCCACCTGGAATTGTCCACCTTGCAGGCCACCGGTCGACGGGACGCTCATTTGTCCGCCGACGTTGCTCGCAGCCGATGCGTTGCCTCCAAAGTTGAATTGTGCCGGCTGGCCCGGAGTGATCGGGACCACCAAGTCCGCGACCGAGTATGTGACCACCACGGCCTGGCCTTGCAGCCGTTGTTCGCTGGTGATCTTCAGCACTTCCTTCGTGATCGTGTAACCCATGTTGAGCGGTTCGAGCAGCAGGCCCAGCGCGTTCTTCAACTGGATGCCCGACACGTCGATCGACACCGGCGTGCTAAGCGTGTGAGCTTCATCCGCCAAGCCCGACTCATCGAGTACGACATTGACGTCAGCCAACGTGGCGATGTGTGTGATCACCGACTTGAGCGGTGCGTTCTCGAAGTGCAGTGTGACTGGCTGCGAAAGTTTGCTTTCGATCCGTTGCTCTTCCGGCGTGCGGATACGCATATCGGTGCCGAACTTGCCACGACGACGATCGGAGATTTCCTTCCAGTCCTTGCCGTACTCGACCGGCATACGGTCATCAAACGGGATGGCTGCGTGCTCGACACTATCGAGCGCCGCCCAGAATCCCCCTTCTTTCGCGTCCTTCAGTTTGTTGTTGCTTTCGTTGCGACGAGCGATCGTCGCTTTCAGGACCATCACCTCAGCAACCGGATTGTCCGGGGCGAGTTCCTTGGCTTGCTTGCCGAGCTTCTCCGCCTCGGCATACTGTCGTGCGTTGACCCGCTCGTTGTATTCCTTGACGAGATTGGCGAACTCACGCTCGATCCGCACCTTTGCCTTCCGTTCACGGTCGAGTGAGTCCTTGACCTCATCATTCCGTTTGGTCTGAGCGATGTTCGGCTCCATCTGCTTTTGGAAGCCTTCGATTTCGGCGCGTGTCTTTCGCAACGTCGAGGCAAGCGAGGCCGTGACTTGCTTGTCCAACGTCGCGCTTTCGAGGTTCGCCATTGCCTGATCGAGAATCTCGATGGCCTTCGCCGGTTCCTTCTCACGCAAACGGTCGGCACGGAAAACGGCGTTGAGCACTTCGCTGCGCAGCCGGTCGACTTGCACCTTCTGACGCTCGGAAGCGATGTCGATCGGTCGTTGCGGATCGAGTGGTCGCGGTTCGGCGGTACCGTCAGCGGCGTCACCGTCAGCCAATTGAGTCGCCTGACCGCTCACCAGTTGGATCGGCTTGCGGCGGCGCGGGCTGAGTTCTCGCAAATAGTCCTGCAACTGCTGGCCACGTCGAGCATCCAGCTTTTGGCCGGACTGATAGGCTCGTGAGAATGCTTGGTACGCGGCAGCCTTGTCGCCGCGTTGCAGATGACTCTGCCCTTCGCGGAAGAGTTGCTGGGCCGACAGGCCTTCGGGATGAATCACCGCGACATTGGCCGGTTCGATTTCGTCTTCAGCGGCCGGAGCAGAGGTAATCTCGGCGTCTTGTGAGATCGCCGCTGGTTTCTCGGAAGATTGATTGGCGATGAGTGCTGCTGGATTCGATTTTGTGCCGAGTGTCTTTGGAGCGTTCGCCGTATTGCGATTCGCTCGTTGAATGGCCGCCAGCACGGATTCCGGGCGGTCGTCGAAGACGTCGAAGGCGACGTTCATCTCGGACGCAGCGGACGCCTTCTCCTGAGCATCGGAAATTCGTCCCGCCGCCAGATCAGTACGAGCCTGCTTCAACAATGCCATCGCGCGCGCCTTCGGCTCACTCGCTTCGGTCTTCTTCAACGGAGCCGGCTTCTGTGCCTGGGCCAGCTTGTCGATCTCATCCAGCAATGCTTCGGGACGATCATCCCACAGATTGAACGTCGCGTTGAGCTCTTGTGCCGCGAGTGCCTTTTGACGAGCAGCGTCAATGCGGCCTGCCTGTAATTCCTGTCGAGCTTGCTGAAGTGCGACCATTGCCTGCTGACGAACTTTCGCCGTGGCTTTGTCCTCAGTCACTTGGACCTTGTTCACAAGCTTGCCAGCCGTCTTGTCCGCAGCCGCGATGCGAGCGGCGCCTTGTTCGGTCTCGGCGGCGATTTCCTCTTCAAGCGTCTTCAGCGGAGCGGCTTGTTTGCGAACTGTCTCTGTTGTTTGATCCTTCAACGAATCCACTGCGGACTTGGCGTTGTCCACCAGCGACGTCGCGGCCGAGGGCACGTCATCGGTATCAATCGCCGTATCGATCAACTCTTTCGCGGCGGCCTTTGCTTTCGAATTCCCTTTGGCGATCGTCAAGTTGTTCGATGCTCGATCGACTTGAGCCAACACTTGCTCTGGCCGCTCATCGAACAGACTGTAAGTGACGTTTAAGTCTTTGGCTTCCAGCGCGAGCGACCGCGCCTCCTCCAAGTCTCCCTTGCGAGCCGCCGCTTTGGCTTGCGTCAACAAGTGCTGAGCCATTTGCTTGTCATTGGTGACGTTCGGCAGCGCTGCCGCCGCAGCGGGTTGCTTCGCGTCCGCAGCATTATCCTCAAACGGTGAATCGGTGAACGACGCGGCGGCGGGCTTCTTCACCGTCACGGCGACGGGCTTCTTCGCGGGAACCTGATCGTCCTCGTCAAAGAAGGGGTCAGCGGTCGTCGCCTTGTTCGCGGCGGGTTTCGCCGGTGCTGACTTTTGATTTCGGGCGATCGCCTGAGTGCGCGGTGCGCCTTCACCGGCGTTGTTCGTTCGACGGTCGATGTCGGCGAGCAGTTGTTCGGGACGCTCATCGAACACGCTGTAGGCGACATCGAGTTCCGCCGCCTGATTGGCCTTGTCGCGAGCCGCCGCGATGTCTCCGCTCTTGAGGTCTCGGCGAGCTTGCTGCATCAGCGATTTGGCCAACGACATCTTTTCATTCGAGGAGGGACCGGCCGAACTCTTCGTCACCGGAGCGGCAACTTCGGCAACCTCTTCTTCAGCGGACTCCGTCGTGTCATCCGTGGCCTCTTCGATCAGTTCGGCGTTGTTGACTTGTTGAATCGGTGCCCGTGTCGGTTGGGACTTGGGAGCCGTCGCCACCGAATCGTCAGTGACTTCGGCGCTACTCGCGAACGGCTTGCTGGCCGTCGCGGTGGACTTCGGCTTCGTGATGCCGGCCGTCGTCGTGTTCGGCTTGACGGTTGGCTTCGCCGCGATCGCCGTCTCGGGCGTGCGGTTCGTATTACTGGCTTCTAACTGCGCGAGGAATCTCGCGGGCGAACGATCCTTCGGTCCCCACTCGACCGGGAACGACTGAGCCCGCTCCGCCATTTGGCGAGCACCGGCGAGGTCGCCTCGCAGCGCCATCGCCTGTGCGTTCTTGAGCATCTTCTCCGCCTGCTCACGATAGGAGGCGTCGCTCTCCTTCTCTTTGCTGGTCGAGGCTTTGTTCGGCCGCGAGCGTGAGAACGGATTGATCCGGCTGAGCGACGATCCGCGCTCTGTCACGGAAGTCGGCTGATCGGCCGACACGGGTCGCGTGGTCCCTCCGGGGAGAGTGGCCCACAGGCCGGATGCGGCCAACGACGTCCAGGCGAGAAGTCCGAGTGCCTTACGCAAAGTAAGTCTCCTTGTAACCAACTGGCGGGAGAGATCAGCGAAGCGTGGGCATCGACGGTCAACGATGACTGTCTCAGGGTGTGCGTGATGCCGGCGAGTCGCCGC
>JAYVQJ010000147.1:0-2827 GCA_043777235.1 Planctomycetia bacterium | reverse complement strand
CAAGCGGATGCCGGCGAGGCGGTCCTTGTCGCTGAAGGCTTTGTCTTTCTTGGCTCGGTCGAGGATCGACACGTAGGTCGATGCCGCTCGCGCGAAGTACGTTTTCGATTCCGAAGCGTTGTCGAGCGACGACTGCGCGAGTCCGTAATACGTCTCCGCGATCCAGGTCAGCGATGACAGATTCTGGTCTTCGCGTTGATACAGGCCGTCGAGGAATTGCTCGAATGACTTGCGAACCTCGTTGAACCGATCTTTGTCGCCGGCTCCCTTCAACCGGTTGAGTTCCTTTTCGAGTTCCTTGCCGAGCTGCACATAGACCGCCGTGACTGCGTCTGCTCCGCCGCTGTGCTCGGCGAGCAATTCGAGTTGGGCCATCACCTCGCGAGCTTCATTCAACTGCTGCAAGCCGACGCGAGCACGCAGCAGCAATTGATAGATGTGCGACGCGAACCGCGCGCTGCGAACACTGGGATGCGGCGGTCGCCGCGTTTGATCGTCCACATTGACCGCGACCACGACGCTGTGCGGCAGCTTGCTGAGCAAATCCAACGCCGGCTGATATTGCCCAGTGCTCAGCAGGATTTCGGCCAACGCCGATTTCGCGGCGACGAGGTCATCCGGCGTCTTGTTCTGTTCGGGGATCTTCAGTTTCTGCATACGGTCGATACCGGCTTGCAGGAATTTCTCGGCATCGGCTCGCCACTTTGACAACTCTTCCGGAGTCGCTCGCAGCGCGACATCTTCCTCGATCGACGCCATCAGATACTGCTGCCACAGAGCTTGCCCTGCCGCGCATTGAGCCTCCGGAAAATTCTCCGCAGTCTCCGGCACTCGCAGGAACCATTCGGCCGCAATTTTTGGCTGATCGGTTTGAGTAAACGTCTTACCGACCGCCATCCGCGTCAGGTTGGCCTTCGCGTGCGACGGCCACTTGTTGGTGATGAATTCCGCGACGCGAATCATCAACCGCGTATCGACATCTCGCAGCGCCTTCAATTCAACGGGAGTCTGATTGAAACCCTTGATGTAGCTGGCGACCGCGAGATACGCGGCATCGACTGCCAATTGCTCGTCCTGTTTGTCTTTGGTCGGATTGAACGCCACCGCCTCGGCACAGACCGCCGCTTCATACGGCTTGTCGGCCAGGTAATAGCCGTATCCCAACAGATACCGAGCTTGATTGACGTCGGTTCGCGGAGCCGACCGGTCGGCCAGATTGAGCGCGAGACGCAGCACGCGGATTTGTTCTTTGACCAGATCGCGAAAATCGTTCTGCAACTTGTCGATGGTGTCGCGCGGGGACTTGTTCTGAATCGCCGCATCGAGCAGCGTCTTCTTTTCGCCGGAGCGGTTCACGAGGTCGCGGCCGAGCGTCAGCGCCGAATCAAAATCCTTCGGATCGCCGGAGCCGTCTTTGCCCTTCATTCGCAGGTTGAGATCGCGGACTCGCTGTGTTGCGAGATCGCGATACGCTCCCGGCCATTTCGTCAGCGTCGTCAGGTGTGTTGTCGCCTGCCGCAACAGCTTGTCCTTTTCGGCCTGCGAGATGCCGCTGCTGTCCGCCTGCTTTTCGAGAGCGACGACCAATTCCCAACGGACCCCTTGCCCGGCCGCGCTGCGTTGGTCGATCTGCCGGGCCGCCTTCAGCCAGTCTTCGGCCTCGGTGATCGCCATCGAGTACTCGCGACGCTGATCGTGGTTGAGGCAGATCAAGCGGAAGTGATGGACCTGATCCTGCAATGACTTCAAGCCTTCCGGCGGATGCGTCAGCAACTCGGAATAGATGCCGAGTGCTCGCTGCGGATCGTTCATCTCTTCGTAGCACTTGGCCTCCCACATCTGAGCATGCAGGCCGCCGACCGTCGCCCGGTACTTCAAGAAGATTCCGCGAAACAGATCAACCGCTTTCTTCAAATGGAACGTGCGATTCGAGGTGTTTGGGTCGTAGGTTTGAGCTTCCTCGAATTCGCACAGCGCGACGTCCAACTGTGCTCGCATGTAGTTGACCTCGGCCCGATGCCGAGCTTCAAACTTGACCGGGTCCGCGATCTTGTCGATGAATTTCGGGAAGGTTTCCCACGCGGCCTTGTACTGATCGTGAGCCTTGTCAAAGACGGCGCGGGCCAGCGTGATTTGCTCGCGAGCCTTGTCCTGAAACTCCGAGCGGTTGTCTTTGTTGGTCGGCAGCTTGGCCTGCATGATGTCCACGCGAGCCTTGCTGAGCAGCAACCCCGCCCGCGTGCTGTTCGCCGTCGCCGCCAATAGATGCTGTGGACTTGCCTTCGTGAACTGTTCGAGGAACCCCAACGCCTGATCGAGCTGCCGCTGCTGAGTCTCCGGGCTGACCGAATGCTTGGCCGATTCGGCGAGCGTCATCGCTCGTTCGTAGGGAATGAGGACACGCAATTCGTCCGGCAGATCAGAGCGTTCAGAAAGCTGATCGAGATACAGGTTCGCCCAATCGAAGTACTGCCGCGCCCGCAGCCCATCCAGGAACTCACGCATCGGCTCGGCGGCATGACCACTCCCGCCGAGACTCAGCACGAGTCCGGCACCCACAATCACAATCCACAAACCACGCAGCCTCATGACGACTCCCGTTTCCATCCGCTCCGCATTCCATACCGCGAGCGAGCGAAGGTTACGACGGTTGAAAAGCGTTCGCAAGAACCGGTCGTCTCTTTGCTTGCTGTGGTGAATCCCAGCGGCGAGTGCCGTAGACTCACTCCCGTCAATTCTTCGAAGGAGCTCTCTCTTGTTGAGACGTTGGGCCATCGTGCTGTTGTCCGTTGCTCTGCCGGCCATCGCGGCGAGTGTCCGGGCGGAC
>JAYVQJ010000146.1:0-2829 GCA_043777235.1 Planctomycetia bacterium | reverse complement strand
TGCGCGTGCCGGCTCACGGGTCCGAGTTGAAACCTCGTTAGACCTTCAACCAAGTCGTCGCGCGAAGAATACTGGCCCCGACAAGAGGACCACAACGGAAGTCTTGGAGCAGCTCGCGCGGAGCGGTTCTCACAGTTCGTGGCGACAAAGTCACCCGAAGCGTCAGCGAGGGAATGGCAACGATGCTTGCCGTTTGATTTTTCGATGAAACCAGTTGATTGCGCCCATCATCCCTCGCTGACGCTTCGGGTTACTGTGCTGTCGGACCTCTCGATGTGCTGCGAGGTTTTCGTCAGCACTGACGAGGCTTACCATCGCTGACGAGGAATCTCGGTATGGCCGCACGCATAGTTCAAATCACCGACTTACATCTGATGGCCGATCCGCGCGCTGAGTTGAAGGGCGTCTGCACGCGAGCCAGTTTGCTGACCGTGCTGGATGTCCTGCGGCGCGACTTCGGTTCGGCCGAGCGACTGATTGTCACAGGGGATTTGGCTCACGATGAACTGCGTGAGACCTATGAAGCGCTCCGTGAGCTGCTTGCTGATTGGTGGCCGAAACTGCGATTGATTCCCGGCAACCACGACAACCGCGAGTTCATGCGGCAAGTCTTCGGGGATCGAGTGACCGTCATGGACAACCGCAACGTCTTCGTGGATTCGGTCGGCGGTTGGCGGCTCATCGGCCTGGATTCTCAACTGCCGAGCGAAGTCCGCGGACAACTCGGCGCAACGCAGTTGGCGTGGCTCACGCGTGAGCTGGCGGCCGAGCCGCAGCAACCGACGGCGATCTTTTTGCATCATCCACCGCTGGCGGTCGGCACGGGTTGGCTCGACGGCATCGGCCTTGAAGATGCCGAACCGTTCTTGAATTCGCTGCGACCGTTCTCGCAGGCCAAGCTGATTTGCTGCGGACATATCCATCACGAGATAACGGTGTCTCACGCGGGCACGCTTCTGCTGACGACGCCATCCACGAGCGTGCAATTTCTTCCGGAGACGGAAATGCTCGTCCCCGATCCGATCCCGCCCGGGTTCCGAGTTTTCGATTTCGAGGCCGACGGTTCGTTTCGCACTCGCGTCGTGCGCGTGCCGTCCACGACAGGAGACAAAGCATGACATCTGTTGCGACTCGTTGTCTGGTCAGCGTCTTCGTCATCAGCCTCGGTGCAGCGAGTCTCGCGGCTGACCCGCCGTCGCGAGCGAAACTGCGAATCGTCACGCTCGGCGATTCGATCACGCGCGGCGTGCGGTCGGGCGTGACGGCCGAGCAAACGTTTGCCTCGCTGCTGCAATCCGAACTGCGGAAGACCGGCGGTGAAGTCGAGGTCATCAACGTCGGCATCGGCGGTGAGAAAACGAACGGAGCACTCGCTCGGTTGGACAAGGATGTCATCGACCGGCAGCCGGACATCGTCACGATCATGTACGGAACCAACGACAGCTACGTTTATGCGAACAAGACCGCGTCGGACCTGTCGCGCGATGAGTACGTCGCCAACTTGCGGCTGCTGATTGATCGACTGCGAGCGGCGAAGATCAAGCCGATACTGATGACCGAGCCGCGCTGGGGGGACAAAGCCACGTTGAACGGAGTCGGCGAGAATCCCAACGCGCGGCTCGAACCGTTTATGGCCGCGTGCCGCGAGGTCGCGAAGGAGAAGCAAGTGCCGCTCGTCGATCACTTCGCTCAATGGACCGTTCGCAATGCGAGTCCGTTTGACATCGGCCAATGGACGACGGATCAATGTCATCTCAACCCCGCCGGCCACAAGGTCGTCGCCGCAGTGATCCTCAAGACACTGCGACGCGAGAAGCTGGTCGAACTCGTTCAGCCGCTCGAAGTCCGCACGATTCGAGCCGACGGAAAGCACAACGCCTTCACCGCGTTTCGCCGGTTCAAGGGCAAACTTTGGTTGGCGTTCCGAGCGGCTAAGGATCACAACTCGCAAGACGGCGATATCGTCGTGCTCAAGTCCGCCGACAACGGTCAGACGTGGCAAGAGGCATTCAAACTCGATGTCGTCCCGGACGATCGTGACCCGCAGTTTTTGGTCACCGAGAAGCGGCTCTTCCTGTACGACGCGGCGATGAAGGGACCGGAACTCACGACGTTCCTCACTTACACCGACGACGGCGAAACGTGGTCGAAGCCGGAAGCCGTTTACGAGCCGCGGTTCATCGTTTGGAAACCGATCGAGCACAACGGCCGCTTCTACTCGGGAGCTCACAAGAAGGACGAAGTCAGCAACGGCAAAGGGCGCGAAGTGCATCTCATCGAGTCGGACAACGGCATCGCGTGGCGAAAGGCCTCGATGATCCGCGCCGGCAATTGGGAGAGCGAAACAACTCTGTATTTCTCACCCGATCACAAAGCGACCGCGTTCCTGCGGCAGAAGTACGGCAGCCCGCCCGCCGCGATCCTCGAAGCTTCGCCGCCGTATGCTGAGTGGCACGAGCGCAAGCCGGACGTCAATCACTTCTCCGGCCACAGCGTTCACACATTTCGTGGCGTGACGTATTTGCTCACCCGCACGATGGACTACACCAAGAAGGCCGCCGGCAGCGCGATCTACACGTTTGCCGACGGCGAACTGACGCCGTATTGCCAACTCCCGTCCGGCGGCGACTGTGCATACCTCGAAGCAGTGGAAGCGGGCGACAACATGCTCGTCAGCTTTTACTCGACGCACGAAGGCTCGACGAACATCTATCTGGCAACGGTTCCGTTGCAGTCCGTTCCGTAAGGCGAACTGCCATTGAATTGATCTCAGGCGAGCGGGGCGGCGTAAGCCCCCCGGTGGACCCAGTGTTGACCGGGGGGCTTACG
>JAYVQJ010000145.1:0-2831 GCA_043777235.1 Planctomycetia bacterium | reverse complement strand
GAGCCTGGTCGCTCGCCGCTTGCGGAGGCGCTCTCCAAGCCAGCAACGCGGCGGCAAAACGTCCCCGCGTCGCGGCCGTGATCACTGAGTTCACGCATCGTAGCCATGCGCATGTGATCCTCGAAAACTTTCTGGAACCGTATTACTTCAACGGCAAACTGACCGAGTCGGGGATCGACGTCGTTGGTCTTTACATCGACCAGTTCCCCGCCGAGCGAGACATGGCGCGCGATGTCGCGAAGCAGTACGGCATCAAGATCTTCCCGACGATCGCGGAGACGTTGCGACTTGGTGGCCAAGAACTCGCTGTCGACGGTGTGCTGTCGATCGGCGAACACGGCAACTATCCCAAGACTGACCGCGGCGCAATCATGTACCCGCGAAAACGCTTCTTCGACGAGATCGTCGCCGTCTTTCGCCAGAGTCGCCGCGTCGTCCCATTGTTCAACGACAAACACCTGTCGTACCGCTGGGACTGGTCCGACGAGATGGTGCGAATCGCGCGCGAGCTGAAGATCCCCTTCATGGCCGGCAGTTCGGTGCCGTTGGCTCAGCGTCGTCCGTCGATGGAACTGCCGAATGGAGCGGTGATCGAAGAAGCGGTCTCGATCCACAGCGGCCCGCCGGAGGTCTATGACTTTCACGGCTTGGAGGTGCTGCAATCCGTGATCGAATCGCGGCGCGGCGGCGAGACGGGAGTCAGCGAAATTCAATTGCTCGAAGGGGACGAGGTCTGGCAAGCCGCCGCCGACGGACGCTGGAATGACTCGCTCGCCGCAGCCGCAATGAATGCCCAGGCAGGCAAAGATGTCGGTCGGCTGCGAGACTTCGTCGAACCCGCGGACGGACAGCAGCATCCCGTCCACGCGATTTTGATCAAGTACCGCGACGGCCTGCGGGCCACGGTCCTGCGGATCGGCAAAGACTCGACGCGCTGGTGCTTCGCCTGCCGCTTGGCCGGGAAGCCGGAGCCGCTGGCGACCAGCTTCTATGTGGGCCCGTGGGAGAATCGCAATCTGTTCAAAGCACTGTCGCACGCGATTCAAACTCACATCCGAGAGCAGCATGCTCCGTATCCGGTCGAACGCACGCTGTTGGTCAGCGGCATGTTGGCCGCCGCGATGGACTCACGCTTCGAAGACCACAAGCTGGTCCCGACTCCGCATCTCAACGTCTCGTATCAGCCGCGCGATTTCCGAGCGATGCGCGAAATGGGCGAGTCCTGGAAGATCATCACTGAAGACCAGCCTCAACCGACTGGCATCAACCCCGGCGGCCCGCGACCAAACGGCACCCAGCGAAGGTCTGAGTCGTGACGTTCCCGTAGCTGAGGCGTCCCGCCTCAGCACTGAGGCGAGACGCCTCAGCTACAATCAGACAGTTGCCTAAGCTGTCGCCAACCGCAGATGTGTCCTCTTTGGAAAAAGGATTCCACGATTCCCATGGCAACCCACAAAACTTCGCGATTCGTCGCCACGCTGGTGTTGATGACTTGGATTATCGCGGCCACGCAACGCAGCACTCTGGCTGACCCGCCGAAGCTGGGAATTGAGAATCGGGTCGCGTGGACCACTTCGCGAATCAGCGGCTCGCCCGAGGTGCCGCTTCCCTATGTGAGCGAACGCGCCTTTCCGGGGCTTACGTTCAAGAATTGTTTGGATCTCACCAACGCACCGGGCAGCGACCGGCTGTTCGTCGCCGAGCAGGGAGGCAAGATCTTTTCGTTCGCGAACAACGCCGACGTGAAAGAGTCCGATCTGGTGGTTGACCTCGCCAAAGAAATCAAAGAAGTCCAGGCGGTCTACGCACTGACGTTTCATCCCGATTTCGCGAAGAACCGGTACTGCTACGTCTGCTACATCATCGGTGGGAAGCCCGAAGAGGGGACGCACATCGCGCGGTTTCGCATGTCGGACACGGACCCGCCGACCATCGACGTGGCCAGCGAGACGACGATCATCACTTGGTTCGCCGGAGGTCATAACGGCTGCGCTTTGAAGTTCGGTCTCGACGGCTGTCTGTATATCTCGACCGGCGACGGCTCCGGCCCGAACCCACCGGACTCGCGGCGAGCCGGCCAAGACGTCAGCAACTTGCTGTCGTGCATTCTGCGGATCGACGTCGATCACGCGGACGAGGGGAAGAACTACCGCATCCCGGCCGACAATCCGTTCGTCGATCTGAAAGGTGCGCGCGGCGAGATTTGGGCCTACGGCTTCCGCAACCCGTGGCGCATGAGCATTGATCGGAAGACCGGCGACTTGTGGGTCGGCGATGTCGGCTGGGAGTTGTGGGAGATGCTCAACCGCGTCGAACGCGGTGGCAACTACGGCTGGAGCATCGTGGAAGGCCGGCAATCGACCAACCCGGAATGGCCGCGCGGACCGACGCCCATCTTGCCGCCGACGATTGATGTGCCGCACTCCGAGTCGTCGTCGATCACCGACGGCCTGACCTATTACGGCTCGCGACTGAAGGAACTCCACGGACATCTCATCTACAGCGACTACGACACCGGCAAGTTCTGGGCTTTCCGTTTTGAGAACGGAAAAGTCGTCAATCACCGAGAACTCGCCGACACGACGCACCGAGTCGTCGGGTTCGGTGAAGACAACGCCGGCGAGTTCTACTTCCTCGATCATGTGGCTGGGACAATTCATCGCCTGATTCCGAACTCGCAAGAAGATCGGAGCGCCACGTTTCCGCGCAAGCTCAGCGAGACGGGACTATTCGCCTCTGTCACCAAACAGACGCCGGTTCCGGGAGTCATCCCCTATTCGATCAACGCCGAACCGTGGGCCGACCAGGCCGTGGCCGAGCGACTGGTCGCC
>JAYVQJ010000144.1:0-2835 GCA_043777235.1 Planctomycetia bacterium | reverse complement strand
CGCATTCGGACTCATGGAGGTAACGATGTGGTCAACGTCGTTGGTTCGTCTGATCCGAGTATCGTCGGGAAGTCACTGTTTGAAGCGGGCGGTGATGGCGACGACATCTTGGTCAGCGACGTAGGCAAGGATGTGCTCGACGGAGGCAGCGGTACGGACACGCTGGTGGCTTCGGGGAATGTCAACTTCGTTCTCACCAATGCCAAGCTGACTGGTCTGGGTACTGACACGCTCGTGAGCATCGAAAGCGCGAATCTCACCGGCGGTAATGATTCGAATACCTTCACAGTGACAGACTGGACTGGCACAGGGAGTTTTGTCGGCGGCGGAGTCAGTTCTGTTGACACGATCGTCGCCAGCAAGGATTTCAACTTCACGCTGTCCGATTCAGTTCTGCAAACGTCGGACGCCATGAACGTGTCCTTGTCGGGCATCAATCGAGCGATGCTGACCGGTGGTGGATCGGCAAACAGTTTTGGACTTACAGGGTGGACGGGCTCCGGAAAACTGACCGGCGGCGGAGGAATTGACACGCTGGCTGTCACGCGAAATGCAGACATCACCGTCACCACGACCTTATTACTCACCGCGCTCGAATCTGTCGGCTTCAACACGATGACTCTGGCAACGATCGAAGCGGTGAATCTCACGGGCGGTACAGGAAACAATGTTTTCACGCTCAATAACTGGCTTGGAACGGGAAGTATCACAGGTGGGGGAGGCAGCGACTCCGTTGTCGTGACTGCGACGAAAGGTGCGGTGAACTTCACGCTGACAGACACGCAATTGGTCATGACAAATGGTCTGAACCTGTCGTTGATTGGGATCGGTACTGCGAACCTGACCGGCGGCACCAGCGCGAACGTCTTCGATGTCGGAGGCTGGCATGGCACCGGTTCGTTGATCGGCGGCGGCGGCAAGGGCATCGACACCGTCATCGCCTCCGCCGATGCAGACTTTACTTTGGCGGGCGATCAATTGACGGTCGCCCATTACGGCTTGAATCCGGCAATCATGACTCTTTCAGCGGTGAAGCGAGCCAGCCTCACGGGTTTGGTCAGGACTCATCGCTTTATCGTGACCGGCTGGACTCCCGCAGGAACCAGCGACAAAGACGCCGGAGTGCTGTTGCAGCTCAGGCGCTAGAGTTACGTCGAGCGTAACTGCCAACATTTGCTTGCGAATCGTTGCCGGAACATGAAGTAGCCGTCACGCTGAAACCGCTCTCACTCTGTCGCGCTCAGCCGCCGCAATTGTTCGTTGGGCGGTGAAATTGGTGTCGGAACGGGATCGAGCAAATCCGCAGCGGTATCCATCGACCAATCCCTGGAGTGCGGTGGCTCGACACCGCCCTCCATTCAAGAGCCAAAACGCAACCCAACTTCATCCAGACCGCAAAACCAGAGACGGACACTCGGACACAAGTCTTCCGAATCCCCGAATGTCGAACTCACAGGAATGGAGGGCTGTGTCGAGCCACAGCACTCCAGGTTGAAGACAAACCCCATCGTCTTGCTTGCCACCGCGACCTGCAAGGGATGCAATTGCGTCGTTTATCAAGGAACGACGGATCATGAACTTATTGAAGGCATGGAACGAGAGTCCAGGATTGGTCATGTTACTGATTGGGTGGGTGTGCCTTATTCTGGCCATCGCGCTTTCCATGATCGGTGTGGAGGTGCCTACCGGATTTTGCTTTATGGCGGCACCTTACTCGTGGCTGATCGGACTCGTTTGTGGACTTTGCATCCGACAGAATTCCTACGGCAAAATTGCGAACTGGCTGAATGGACTTTCCATTTTGCTTTTCACGCTCGTTGTTTACTGGCTTGTGAGTTTGGCAGCTTATGGAGCTGTGTAATCCCTCTGCTCAAAGGAGACTCCCCGTGCGAACGATGCTTGCCTCTCTGATTGTTTTCTTCGCGGCAACGACATGTTTCGCGGCCGACTTGCCGCTGGTGACGGAGGTTGAGCATCAGCCACTCGCAGCAGCAACCGAGCGGTTGTTGGAAGCGTTGGAGTTTGTGGGTGCTCCGTTGCCGGCGGAGGATACGGCGGCGTTGAAAGCGGCCATCAAAGAGGCGGATGCGAAGACGGCGAATCGGGCGATTCAAAAGGTGCTCGATGCGCATTGTGTTGTGGGGGTGACGATCAATCCGGAGAGTCGTGTGTCGGTCGTTGAGGGGCCGGTGGCGAAGCGGCTCATTCAAGGGGGCTGGGCGACGTTTTTGATCAAGGTGCAGAACGATGCGGGGATCACGCCGCAGCTCAAACCGGAGAGTCCGAATTCGGCTCCGCTTTACATGCGTGGCTCGGCGAATGGGCGGCAGAAGCCGTTGACCGATGAGAAGGAAAAACTCGTCAAGCCGGAGGATGTGCCGCATCGGTTTCTGGACATCGCCATGTTCGACAAGCAGCCGCTGAAGCCGACGCTGTCGGGGCTGGCGTTGGAGTACCGTATCATTCAGCTTTACTCGCGCGAGATCGGGCGACGTGAGGCGAAGCTCGGATTCAATGTCGGACAGGGGACGCAAGATCTCGGCTTTCGTAACACGGTGCCGATTCTGTTCCACGCGGCTCCGTCGGTCGAGGTGGTGCTCGGCGTGAAGGATTTCGATGGCGAGCCGACTTCGGCCGCGTTCGTCATTCGCGACAAGCGCGGCAACGTGTTTCCGAATCCGGCGCGGCGGCTCTCACCCGACTTCTTCTTCCACAATCAGATTTACCGAGCGGATGGCGAGTCCGTGAATCTCTCCCCCGGCGAGTACACCGTCGAGGTCAGCCGCGGGCCGGAGTATGTCGTGCAGACACACTCGCTCGTCGTCGAAGGTAGCC
>JAYVQJ010000143.1:0-11123 GCA_043777235.1 Planctomycetia bacterium | reverse complement strand
AAAAACCCGCCGTAGTCATTGGTCTGAACCAGCAGGTTGATGTCATTGCCGAACACTCCGGCGTTGGCCGCCGTGAAGGTCATCAGCGTCGCGCCGGCGGTGCCGAAGTCCGAGGTTGCGATGGCATACGGATCTTTGAACAAGGTCAGTGCGGCATCGAGCGTGCTGCTGTTCGGAGAAGACGCCGTTGGCCGTCTCGCGGTGACTTCGGCCGTGAACTTTCCGGCCGTCGTGACGTTGAACTTGTAGAGGTCGATGTCCGTGGAGGCCTTGGGATAAGCGTGACCCAAGTGCTCCATGTCCCAATCACCCGCAGGCGTCTCTGAGTTGGGGCTGCCACCGTTGCCGTCCATGAACGATTGCAAGTCGGACGAGTGTCCCAGTCCGAGTGCGTGGCCGATTTCGTGGAAGGCGACTCCCATCCAACCGCCGTCGTAGGTGTTGTCATTGGCATTCGCTCCAACGGCCCCGACGATGACCGTCGAGATACCCGCCACCGCCAGTGGATCGAGCGAGGCCTTGGCGGCGCGAACGTCACCGCTCGCGATGGAAATTCCCCCCGATGCGGTCTCGACGTATTGCGATCCGGTGTAGCGGCTGAAGGTCTCGAAGATGAACCGCGTGATATCCTTCTGATAATCGCTGATCTGATTTCGCACCGGCTGATTGAGCACCGTGCCGTAGAAATCTGGGAAGTGATACTGAATCACCGGGATGTTACCCGGAGGAGACGGGTTGCCCAGGTTGCCTTGGCCGTGCCCTTCCACCGGAATGTTGCGATGCCCCGGCTCGTCATCAGAGCCAGCGGGCGATGGGAGCGCAATCCCTTGCGGGGAAATCGTCGAAGCAATCTCGGTTCCCGCCGCGCCCAATGCTCCAATGTCGGTCGCCGTTGAGTACGCGCTGTTGTTGTCGATGAGGCCGACGGCCGAATTGAGGACGTCAATTGCGACTCGATAGGAACCGGTTGTCGTGCCACCCAACGCGGTCGCGGGATTCGTCGGAACGTAGGCTTGATTGTTGTTGCTCGAAACTCCGAGGTAGTACGTGCCTGGCGTTACACCCTGGGCCAAGAAATCCGCCTGGCCGGTCGTATTGTCGATGGTGAAAGCTCCGAGGTCCGCTCCCGTGCTATCAAACAAACGCAGATAAGTGTCTAGTCCGCTATCCGGCGTGACACTGACGGTCACGGTGTCGTTGGCCGCAATCTCAAAGCGGTACAAGTCGACGTCATTCGCGCCCGCTCCGTTGTCTCCCAGAAACGCGGTTGTCGCATAGGAATGTCCGCCGGCCACCGGATTGAAAAACAGGTTGCCGAGTTTGACGGCCGCCGCCAGCGTTGAATCGTTCTCTTGCGACGTTCCGACTTGCAGCTTGTACGTCGCGGTCGGCAGAGCAGCTCCAAAGTCGAGCACCGCCGTGTGATGCACGTTGTCGTACACGACCGGTGACGTCGGAATCCGAACGGTGTCGTCGGCCGTGTCCGAAGTCCCTTTCGTGTCGATCAACTGATAGTAGCGCGGATCGATGGCCTGCGAATTGGTCAGCACATCTTGATTGAAGTAAACGTTGACGAGATTGTTTCTGGGGGTGATGCCCCCTGCTGCCTGCGACAGCCCGCCGTTCTTTTGCGAGACCGTGACGCGCGGATCAAAGGCGTTGCCGCGAATCGTGACGACTCCGGACACCGACGAAGCACTCACGAATCCGGCGAGTCCCGGAACGCTATTGATCGCGGTGACGATGCTCGCCGCGATCACCGTCGGCGTACTGCCAAACAAGTACGGAATCGTCGTATTACCGGCGCGAACGCCGAACGGCCCCAGCCCTGTGTTCTCGAACTCGAACGAGTAGAGATTGCCACCCGATCCAGTCAGAGTTCCAGCGTCGATCAGCAAGATGTCTCCGTCGGTGATATTCAAGCCGTTCAACACGGTCACGGTTTGATCGCGCACGACCGGTTGCGGAACGACGGAGGTGACTTGTGCTCCAAGATCCAACGTAAAGTTCAGTCGGGTGTCCGCGCTGTTGTTGACGATTTCGCCGCCGGCGTTCGTCAGCGGATTGGCCCCGGCTCCGACGACTTGAATGCGGTACTGATCGTTCCCCAGCGATTCCGCGAAGCGATAAATCACGTTTCGCGTGCTGCCGGAATCCAAATCGCGATATCCCGGAGTCAGCAATTGATCGGCTCCGGCAAGTTGCAGCACCGTGCCATCCGGCATCGCAGCCAAAGACTGAGTGTTCAAACCAAACGGAACACTCGCCGTCACGAGAGCATTCGCCGCCGCGTTCGATTGCAGTGCGGTGATCAGATCACTCGCCCGAGTCCGCCCAGTGGAGGCGTTGTCGTTCAGCGTGACTTCGATCCGATTGCCGACGACGTTGATCAACGGCACTCGCGAACCGGCACCCAGGTCGCGTCGCGCGAATTGCAACGAGATCAGATTCCCCGCCGTCCCCGCCGCGTTGGCTTGGAACTGCATGTTGAACCCGGCACCCGCGCCGAAGTTCGACAAGGCCGAAGCCGCATCAGCTCCGCTCAACGTGAACGACGTGCCGTTTGCAATTGTCGCGAGGCTAGTCGTACCCGGTCCAGAAATGAGTTCGGCTGTCAGCAACGTCTTCGCCGTCGCATCGGTTTGCAGGAAGTTCAGCAAACCATTCGCGGTCGTTGGCGTTGTCGCATTGCTGTTCAACGTCAGCGTGACTGTCCCCGGACCGCTCGCAATCGTCGGCAGCGCATTGAGTCCAAGGTCGGACGTATTCACGGTCAAGACCGTGCCGTTCTCGGCAACTCCCAACCGAGCGGTACCGACGCGCAGCACGGCCGCTCCGGCCGAACTGAAATCGGTCACCGCGGACGCGGAGCGGAAGCCGCCGTCATGCCCGGCCCCGTAAATCTGAATGGCACCGAACGTGCCGGTGTTCAGCGTTTGACCGGGGCTGAACTGGAACAGCAGTTCGCGCGGCATCTCCGTCAAGGTGGAGCCATCGGCGAGGAACAATCCGCCGTTGGGCGTCACCGATACGAAGCTCGGTGGAGTCAGCACCAAGCGCGGCTCAAGCCCTTCGGCGTGAGCACTCACGATAATCGGACCGCGCAACATCTTCTGATGCTGCTGCGGGCTGAGTCGTTTCTGGCGGCGTTTCGGGAAGCGGAGACGGCGAGAAAATGAGCGCAACCAAGGAGTAAAAAACATGGATCACAGCCTCTATCGAAAGAGTTGGGCCCGCTGCGATACCGCCGAGAAAATGGCGCGAGTGGGGGACACGATACTTACCCGGCCAAAGCGCTGGCAATGGCCGTATGGGAAATCGTCATCCTAAACACTCGACGCCGCTCGACAGATCGCAACAAAACGACCGCCCGTGTCCTTCAACACGGAGGTCCGTAGTCAAATTCGGACGACGCGCGACTTGGCCGTTTGTCCGAATCAGTGAAGGCCTGCGGTCTGACTCAGATGACATCCGTGGAATCGGCTGGAATCGGCCTGCGGATTGACCGTCGTGAAACGGTCGCAACGGAGCTTCGTCCCATGACGATCGCTCCGACACCGTCCAGCGGATTCCTGACATCAACCAATCCCAATTTACACGATCACCGGCGGTGGCGTCACGAGTCGCACACCTTCGTTGCGGGTGAGTTCGGCAAACAGGTCGCTCAATCGCCGAGTCATCGGACCGAGTTGCCCTGTTCCAATCGTGCGGCCATCAACGTCTGTGACGGCGGCCAGCTCCCCCATCGTCCCCGTGCAGAACATTTCGTCGGCACGATAGACCTCGGTCAACGAAAGATCGCGTTCGCAGTGCGCGATGCCATGAGTGCGGCACAAGTTCAAGACCGTCGTCCGCGTGATTCCTTCGGGACAGGCCACAACACGACTGGTGATGACCTCACCGTGATCGACGATGAAAACATGCGTCGCATTCGTCTCGGCAACAAAGCCTTGGCGATCGAGCATCAAGGCATCATCCGCATTCGCACAGTTCGCTTCCAATTTCGCGAGAATCGACTGAATCAAATTGTTGTGATGAATTTTCGGATCGAGACAGTCCGGCGGAAATCGGCGCACACTGCTCGTGATCAGTTTCAATCCCGCTTTGTCGTAGACGGGCAACTTGTGTTCGGCGAGCACGATCAGCGTCGGGCCGACCGTATTCAAACGCGGGTCCATGCCCGACGTGTATTTCACACCGCGAGTCAGCGTCAGCCGGATGTGAACGCCATCGAACATCCGGTTCGCTTCGAGTGTTCGCCGAATCTCTTCGATGATCTCGTCGTCGGTCGGAATCTGCGCGAACGCGAGAGCCTTCGCGGAACCGCGGAGCCGAGCCAGATGCTCGTGCAATTTGAAGATGCGGCCGGCGTACAACCGCAAGCCCTCCCAAACTGCGTCGCCACCTTGCACGACCGAATCGAAGGGGCTGACTCCCGCTTGATCGCGATGCACCAGTCGACCATTGATATTGACGATCAAGTCACGATTCAGCGGATTGAATTTTTGGTGCATGAGCTTTCAAGGGTTCTGCGGTTAGGTCAGCCCGAAGTGAAAAGTAGGCGAGTCACTCCGTGACTCGAACATTCCGGTCACGGAGTGATCGGTCTACTTTTTCCGCCGTCCATCGCCCGGTTGCAGACGATTCTTTGCGGATGAATGTGGTCGTCTCACTTGTCCTCAGCTGCAGCGGCTTTATTCTCAGCCGTCGGCTTACCCGCCGCGAGTTTGGTGACTTGATTCACCACCGGGACACGAACGTCGTCAGGCTGATAAATCCATTCGGGCTCGCCATCAAAGCGGTACTCTTTTGCCTGTCGTTTGAGTGCGTCACCGGGTCGCCAGACGCGCTGGATCAGAGTCTTGCGCCAGACGATTGGTTTCTCTTCGTCGTCGGTCACTCGGTCGTGAGTCAGCGTGTAGAACCAGATGTTCGCTTCCGGATCGGGCGGTCCTGGCTTCTTGGCATTGTAGAGGTTGTACGTCTCAGAGGCGGCCCTCCATTCGGACTTGCCGTCCCAGATCTGGTCCGAGAACGTCATCTTGTCCTCTTTGACACGATCCGCCAGCGTCTGATACGTCACCGGGCCACGAACCAGTTTGTAACCGTTCGAGAAGCCTTCCATCATGATCGTGAACCGATCAGCTTCGGGATCGACCCCGCGCCACATCGCGACGCCATAGTGCATCTCCGGTTGCATGTCCGCAGCCACCTCTTTCGGAATGGCTCCGGAAATCTTCACCGAGTTCTTCAACACACTTCCGAGGGGCAGCTTCTCTAATTTGCGAATTTCCTTTTCGACAGCCGGGATCAGCCGATCGGGGTAAATGTTTTGAATCCCGTTGTCCTGCGTGATGATCGTCAGTTCGGGGATAAACAGCGGCGGTGTCGCTTCGGAATCGAAGGTGTTCGCCGATGCCGCTTCTGGATCCTTCTTCAGATCCCCAAGTCCACGATTCACGACTCGATACATCAAATAGAGGACGATCTCCTCGCGCTTCTTGCCGGTCTTTGGATCGGGTAGGTCGAGCGTAATTTGTCGCAGCGACTTGTATTGAACTTCCAGAACCCACAAGTTGGATTGACTGGCTCGCTCATCCCCCGTCGTGAACGCCGTCGCAACGACCCGGAAGCCGTAATCCTTTTCTTTGTCCTGAGCTTGGCAAGCAGGCTCGACAAAGCCCGCCCAACCGGCTGCCAACAGACAGACACACGCGATGATTCGTGGCATGGTTCGCCATCCTGCGAAGTGAGATTCCGCTCCGACAAAGCCGCCGGAAGTCGGATCGGACTCTATTCGTGACGTCGTCGAAGGGTCAATACGTTGTCGGAGTTGCCCAGCCGCTCCAGAATGCCGCGCATGAACGACCGTTTGGCCGACAACTTGCAGCGTGTCACCGCCGAGATCGCAGCAGCCTGCGTCCGTGCCGGTCGCTCGCCGAGCAACGTCACGATGGTCGCGGTCACCAAGTACGCCGAACCCGCTTGGGTGCGCGGGCTGGTCGAACTGGGCGTGCGTGATCTCGCCGAGAGCCGGCCGCAGCAGCTCGTCGAGCGTGCCGAACAATTCCCGTCTGACATTCGCTGGCACATGATCGGCCACTTGCAGAGAAATAAGGTCAAACCGGTGCTCCCTCGGACAGCCTTGATTCATTCGGTCGACAGCCTGCGGCTACTCGAACGGATTGCCGAAGTCGTCGAGTCGGCTCCCGCCGAACAGCCGAACCGTCCGCGAGTCCTCCTGGAAATCAATGTCTCCGGTGAGTCCGCGAAGGATGGCCTGTCGATCGCCGAACTCACGTCGCAATGGGACGCACTACAAACGGTTCCCAACGTCGATATCGTCGGCTTGATGACAATGGCCCCTCTGGCGGACGATCCCGAAGCCGCTCGGCCAGTCTTCCGAGAACTCCGGCAACTGCGAGACACTCTCGCGGCGCAAGCGGCTCCGCATGTGAAACTGACCGAACTGTCGATGGGCATGAGCGGCGACTTCGTGGCCGCCATCGAAGAGGGAGCCACGCTGGTCCGCATCGGCAGCCGATTGTTTGAAGGCCTGTAGCCCTGTCGCTCCGCGACAGGACCGCCGAAGAACACTGCCGCATCCAACGCCGCACGGCTTTGAGAGGTCGCTGACCGTTCGGCTTTCCTGTCGCGGAGCGACAGGGCTACTTTGGTCGGGTCTCGCGCGGTTTGCCGATCCGATAGCCGATGTCCTCAGCCTTCTCGAACACCCCGCCGTCGTCGAGTCCGTTCTCGCCGACGCTGTAGATCAGCGCTCCCTCCGCATCACGTCGATACCGCAGCGGCGTCTTCGGCGGCGCATGAGTGTCTTCGGGAACCGCTGACAAGAAATCGGGAACCAACTCTTCGAGCTTCTCCGGGTACTGGCCGTGCTCTCGTACGAAGAGTTCCAGAGCCAGTACCGTCAGCAACACGCGATCGCGCGCGACCTCGCGATCGACGGCCGTGAAAACGGACTGGCCGGAAGAGAGCATCAAGGCCGCCATCGCCGAGCTATGAATGTAGCCGCTCAGTTCACTGGCGGATGGTTGAGCCTTCGCGCTCGCCGCGTCGGGTTCGAACACAAACAGCCCCGGCAACGTCTTCGTGCGTTCTTGTCGAGGCTTGTCCGCTTGTCTGAGCCAGTTGGCAAAGACGTGCTGGAAGACCCGCTCGTTGAGTTCTGACTCACCGGTGAGAGCATTCAGCGTCGGATTCGCTGGGCCAAAAGTCAAAGACCGCCAGTTCGCAATCACAGACAGGTACTCCGTCTGCAAACATGCGGAGAGCGGCGGCGTCCGCTGTTGTTCGGCTTGCAGTTCGCGCATCGCCTGACGCAACAAATCGGGAGGTACTTGTGAATCGTTGGCCCACTTCACCATCCCTTCGGACGTGAGTGAATGGATCGCGACTCCCACCAACCGCTCCATCATCACTCCATGACGACCAAGGTGCCGGCTCATGCGAAAGCTGGTTTGGAGCCAGCCCCAAGCTTCCTCCGGATTCCCTTCGACAAGCAACCGCGAAGCCTCCAACCGCACAAGCCGCGAAAATTCCCGTGTCTCTGTAACGGACAAAAGCGACGTGTCCGCACGCAGTTCACTGGCTCGGCAATACTGAGCGTCTGGCTTCTCCGTTCCCTTTCGCCAGAGTTCCATGAACGGCCGGTTCGCAGTGAGCCACTTGCGAACCGGTTCCGTCGCATGATCCCAACCGTCAGTCTGAGCTTTGTCAAATTCGTCGGAACTCCTTTTGGGATCACCTGGCGTGCCGGTGTATTCGACGCGCAGAGAACTCGCGGCCTGGTACTCAACGAAGGCGTTGTCGGCGTCAGGCACAACGAACGCCAGCACAGGTTTCGTGTCGAACGGCTCCTCCGCTGGTGGCACGCGCGACAACCGCATGGAGCGAAAGACCAGCGGAGCCGAAAGCAGCAACAGGATCACAACCAGAGGGATGGCCCGCATCGGATGTAACAGCCAGACGATCCAAGACCCGGTTCGAGAACCGCTGCCATCGGAGGAGTCGGAAGGCAAATCTTCAAGGCGTTCGGCGGACATCAGCGGTCTCCCAGAGAGGTGGTCACCAACGGATGCCTGTATTCGCGGCCGCCCCCGCAATCTTGTACGACACGAGTCCGCTCCCTCGCAAACAAGCGGTCTGCTACAAACCCGCGACGAACACTTCCGCCCCTCACTCCGCGAAAGGACTCACGATGGGCTTCTTCCGCTTCGAAGAATTGTCTGCCGTTTCTGGCTCGATCGGGTTACTGACGTTTGATGTGCCAGACAAGAAGGTCAACACGCTGTCGCAAGCTGTGCTGACGGAACTGGCATCGCACGTCGAGCAATTGGAAAAACGAGCGGACCTCAAAGGCTTATTGTTTCGCAGCGGCAAGCCGGGACAGTTCATCGCCGGTGCGGACTTGAAGGAACTCGGCGCACTGATCGACGCGAGTCGCGAGCAATGCCAGCAGGCGATCGCGGCCGGACACGCGCTGTTCACGCGCGTCAGCCAATTGCCGTTTCCGACCGCCGCGCTGATCGACGGCAACTCGATGGGAGGCGGCACCGAATTGATTCTGTCGATGGACTATCGCGTCGCCTCGACGAACCCAGCGACAAAGATCGCACTGCCGGAAACGAAGATCGGCCTGATCCCCGGCTGGGGCGGAACGCAGCGGATGAGCCGGCTAGTCGGCGTGCAGCACGCGATCGAAATCATCTGCGGCAGCGAACCGGTCGCGGCGGCGAAAGCGGTGCAGATCGGGCTCTGCTTCGACGCGGTCCCAGCCGACAAGCTGATCGAAGTCGGCACCTCACTGATCGAGCGAGTGCAATCAACTGGCGAATGGAAAACCGATCGGCAACGCCGCTCGCAACCGCTGGGGCTGAGCGAAAACGAATTGAACTTCGCATTCGCCTGTGCCGAGGGAGCGATCAAAGGCAAGACGAAGGGGCAGTACCCGGCTCCGCTCGCCGCGCTCAAGGCGATCAAGCTGGGGATCAATCGGCCGCTCGACGAAGGCTTGAAGATCGAGCAAGAGGTCGCCCTCGAAGTCACCGGCACGCCGATCTCATCGAATTTGATTTCCGTCTTCTTCATGAACAACGCCCTCGCTCGCGATCCGGGATTCCTGCCGGCGACCGCGAAAGCTCGCGACGTGAAGAGCGTCGGAGTGCTCGGCAGCGGACTGATGGGAGCCGGCATCGCGACCGCTCACGCGAGGCGCGGTGTGCCGGCCGTGATGGTCGATGTCGGACAAGATCGACTGGCCGATGGATTGAAGCGAGCCTGCCAAGTCGTCGAAGGCCGCATCAAGATCGGCCGAGCGACTCCGCAAGACATGCAAGAGATGCTCACACGACTGAGCACCTCGACGACGCGCGCCGTCTTCGCTGACGCCGATGTCGTCGTCGAGGCGATCCCCGAAAATGAGATGCTCAAGAAGCAGGCGTACGGCGAATTGAAGTCGATCCTGCGCGACGACGCGATCTTGTGCAGCAACACGTCAACGATCTCGATCACACGCATGGCCGAAGCCGCGCCGCATCCCGAACGGTTCGTCGGCATGCACTTCTTTTATCCGGTCGATCGCATGGAGTTGGTCGAAGTCATTCGCGGCGCAAAAACCGACGACGACACCGTCGCGACGATCGTGGCGCTCGCGAAGCGGATCGGGAAGACGCCGATCGTGATGCAGGATTGCCCCGGCTTCCTCGTCAATCGCGTGCTGCTGCCGTACATGAACGAGGCGGTGCTGCTGCTGCAAGAAGGGGCCTCGATGGACGACATCGACAAAGCCGCGACCAAGTTCGGCATGCCGATGGGTCCGATCACGCTCAGCGATCTCGTCGGCTTGGACACCGCGTACTCTGCCGGCCAAGTGGTCTCGACCGCGTATGCCGACCGAGCGAAGCCGACACCGATCCTCGGTGAACTCGTGAAGGCCGGCCGACTCGGCAACAAGAGCGGCTCCGGCTTCCGCAAGCTCAACAAGAAGGGAAAGCCCGAAGTCGATCCCGAGTTCGCACCGTTCCTCGAAAAGCATCGGACCGATTCGCGAGCCTTCACGCTCGAAGAACTCACCGACCGACTCTTCCTGCCAATGCTTCTCGAAGCGACGCGAGTCCTCGAAGAAGGGATCGTCGCCGAGCCGCATCACGTCGACATGGGCTTGATTCTCGGCATCGGCTTCCCGCCGTTCCGTGGAGGCATCCTGCACTGGTGCGACACCGAAGGAGCCTCCGCGATCACCGACCGCCTCGGCAAGTACGCAAACCTCGGCAAACGTTTCGAGCCGACAGATTCGATCACGTCGAAACGAGTCTTCTTCCCTCGCGCAAAGTAGACCGGTCACTCCGTGACCGGAACATGCGAGTCACGGAGTGACTCGCCTACGATGTCGTTCCGCCCCAACTAGCACTTCGCCGACTTGCGCTTCTTGCCGATGGTTCCGCGTTTCTGAACCTTCTGGATGTACTCTGTGGCGAGCGGGACTTTGCACGCAGTGTTGCCCATATCCACCGTCACGGGGCCGATCTTCGTCGCGGTCTGGAGAGCCAGCTCTGTGAGCGACTTCACATAACTGCCGACCGCGATCACGAAGCTGTTCTTGACGTAGCGCACTTTGTTCGGAGCTTGGTGAATCGTCTTCTGCACGCGCTGCAGGAGTTTCTTCAGTTCCGCCAGATCGAGTTCGGCATCGTCCTTGATGGACACCAGACTACAGAGCGTCTGCCAGCCGCAAGTCGCCACGGTTTCCTGTTTGGACTCGATCCATTCCAGAGCCAGTTCGCGACCATGCTTGCTCCCCGCCGCAACCCAGGGGACGGTGTATCCACAGAGCGCCTCGCAATTCGTCGTCTCCAGCCAGTGGCGAAGATCCTTCTTGGTCATCTTGAGGTCATCGGCGATCAACCCGGCCAGATACCTCACGTCGTAGATGCCGGTGTCGTAAAGGTCCAACGCCAGTTGGTAATCCTGCTTGACGCGCTTTTGGATTTTCTTCAGCTCTTCAATCTTCACCCCGAAGACGGGTTCTTGAACGCCGTGATTTAGCAGGATCTTTTTGGCTCTCCGCCATTCCTGTTGGTTGGCGGCTGACGCACACAATAGGT
>JAYVQJ010000142.1:0-2844 GCA_043777235.1 Planctomycetia bacterium | reverse complement strand
CTCTGCGATCTCTGCGTTTCAAAAGAACTATCTTCGAAAGACCCCCGACAAAAGCGGCAGGACTTCTAATCTGCACAGAAGTTTTGGTGCTCTCCTTCGCGAGTCTTCGTCCGGGAGCGTTGACACGTTGCATAGCCCGGACTTCCAATCTGGCCATGATTGACCTCGACATCCTCCCTGCCGAACCTGTTTCCGCTCCGCCGCCGGTTGCCAAGCGTCGTTTGCCGAGTTGGCTGAAGCGGCCGATGCCGCAACCCGGCATGGTTTACACGAGCAACGTGATCGCCGACCTCCGACTGGAGACGGTCTGCGAAAGCGCGAAATGCCCGAATCGGACCGAGTGTTGGTCGCAGCAGACGGCGACGTTCATGATTCTCGGAAACGTTTGCACGCGGCCGTGCGGGTTCTGTTCGGTTCCGAAGGGGAAGACCGAAACGCTGCAAGCGGACGAACCGGCTCGTGTCGCCGAAGCAGCCGAACGGCTCGGTCTGAAGTATGTCGTGATCACGTCGGTGACTCGCGACGATCTGCCGGACGGCGGGGCCGAACACTTTTATCGCTGCGTGCTGGCCGTGCGCGAACGAACCGGATCGCAGGTCGAGGTGCTGACTCCCGATTTTCTCGGCAACCGAGCGGCCATCTCACGCGTGATCGGAGCGCGGCCCGACGTCTTCAATCACAACACCGAGACGGTGCCTCGGCTGTATCACCGAGTCCGCCGCAACGCCGAGTATCAACGGACGCTCGATCTGCTCAAGCAAGTCAAAGACGAAGCTCCCAACATGCCGACGAAGAGTGGCCTGATGCTGGGACTGGGCGAGACGCGTGAAGAACTGCTCGACGTCTTCGCTGATTTGCGAGCCGTCGGCTGCGACATGCTGACGTTGGGGCAATACCTGCAACCGAGTCCCGATCATCTACCGGTCGAACGTTATGTGCCGCCGGAAGAGTTCGACGAGATCGGCGTGCTGGCGAAGCGGCTGGGCTTCGGCATGGTCGCGAGCGGTCCATTTGTCCGATCGAGCTACCACGCCGGCGAGATGGCGGCGGAGATGACGTGATGATGCTCGACACTACGGACTGGCAACCGTTGACGCTGCCGGAACTCGGCGCGGCGGGACAACAGGTCCGCGTCAGCACTTGGCTGACTCAAATCGGCGAAGAGGTGGCAGCCGGCGATCCGGTCGTCGAAGTGTTGCTGCGCGGGATCACCTTCGACGTCGAAGCTCGACACAGCGGCCGCTTGCGACGGATCGGACTCTTCGAGAACGATCTCGTCGAACCGGGCGACGTGTTGGGATGGATCGGTTCAACGTAGCCGTCATCGCTCCGCGTGACGATCCTTTTAAGTTTAGTTCGCGTGCGGGTGAGGCGATCGAAGCTGATTTCGCGAAGGCTCATCACGCGGAGCGATGATGGCTACGATGGGGACATGATGATTTGGGATTCGATTCGAGGACACGCTGAGAAAGTCGACTGGTTTCGGCGAACACTGCGCCGCGGCCGGCTCTCGCACGGGTATGTCTTCGCGGGACCGGATGGCGTGGGCAAACGGCTGTTTGCAAAGACTCTCGCGCAGTGCTTGTTCTGTCAGCGTCACGCGAACGAAGAACTGCTGGCCTGCGGTGAGTGCTCCTCGTGCAAGCAGGTCGTGGCTGGCACTCATCCCGATTTGCACGAGGTCTGCCGCAAGGCGGGCAAATCCGAATTCACGATCGACATTTTTCTCGGTCCACTGGAGAACCGTGGCAAGGAAGGTCTGTGCTACGACCTCTCCCGATTGCCGATGGCGGGAGATCGCAAGATCGCGATCATCGACGATGCGGCGGCGATGAATGCTGAGTCCGCCAATGCGTTTCTCAAGACGCTCGAAGAGCCGCCGCCGAAAGCGTTGATCGTGCTCATCGCCGACAACATCGACGCGCTGCTGCCGACAATTCGATCGCGTTGCCAAACCGTGCGGTTCGACCCGCTGTCGTCGCGCGACATCGCCGAGTTGCTCGTACAGCAAGAATTAGTCACGGACCCGACCGAGGCGGCCGTGCTGGCCGAACTCAGCAGCGGCAGCTTGGCGACAGCGGCGCAATTGCTCGATCCCGCGCTGCGTGAATTGCGAGACGCGCTGTATCAGCAACTTGCCAGCGGCGATTTTCAATCGTTCATTCTCTCCGAGAAGCTCACGTCGGGCATCGAAGCCATCGGCGGTGATGCGGCAACGCAGCGTCGAAACGCGATGTGGCTGATTCGCTTCGGCCTCGAATTCTTTCGAGCCGCAGCGATGTCGCTGGCGGATCAGCCGCAAGGAGCAATCATCCCGGCGGCCGTCTCATTCGCGAGGCGGTTCGACGCCCGCTCGCCGGAAGACTTTGAGTTCGTGATGAGCTTGTTCGAGCGTATGGCCGAAACCGAGCAACACATCGAATCCAACGTCGCGGTCCCGCGCTGTTTGGAAGTGCTCTGCGAAGATCTTGGCCGGAAATTGCAGCCGACTCGGCGATGAGTCGCATTCGACTCTGTGCCGCCATTTGAGCCTGCAGCGCCAAAGAAGTTTTCTGGCAACAAGCTTCGCGGGCGTTTCAAGCTTCAATGTCGATGACTCGACGCCCGATGGTTGACCCACCCTACTTTGACTTTTGCCCGACGCGACGGATTGCTCGAATGGTTCGCTTCGGTCGTCAACAGCAACGGCTAACGGTAGCTTGTGCGAGTCGTTGAAGTCTCTCACCCGCCGTTGGAGTGTCTCATGCCTCGTTCCCGGATGATTGCAGCGTTGGTGGCATTGTCACTCTGTGTTCTCACAACTGCAGCGAGAGCTGCGGACGACCCGTTTCCGCTGGGCCCAGA
>JAYVQJ010000141.1:0-11150 GCA_043777235.1 Planctomycetia bacterium | reverse complement strand
CAATCCAAACAAGCCCGCGCTTCAGCGGGAAAAACCACACCGGAAACAGACGTCACCGAGATCTATGCCGAACGGAATTTTGGTTTGGCGGCGAAGATTGCGAAAGAGATCGGTTGATTCCGAACGGGGATTCGTTTCCAAACGTCTCAATGAATGAGGGCTCGTTGGCTTGCGAAGTAAGGCACGTTTTCGATTTCATGGGGAGGCTCAACAGGAAAATGAGCTTGCGTGGATCATGGATGATTTTGAGTCATCCTTAATTCTTGCGCGAACTCTGTGACTGAATCACTGTCTTCTACGTCGCTGAAGCCACCAAACTCTTTCGAGCTGGCGTTTCGCATTGGTTGGATGATTTCGCAGGTCAGATGGCACATTCGCGCTGCAGTTTTTCTTTGCAGCACGCCAGCAGCGTCGCAAGCTACTGCCTGCGCCGAAGCAATGGTAAATCTCCTTGAAATTCTCCTTCCAACTTGCAGCGCAAGTATCCGTGAACTCGCTCGTAAGATCGCGTGTCTTGAGGCTCAGATCAGCTCAAACGAGTTCTTCGAGGGATACCAAGATTGCTGTGACCTGTCGGATCTCGGAAATGATCCCGACATTGGATTTGTCGTTCATAACTTGGAGCGCTATGTACCCGAGGTCTGCGAGGACATTGAGCCAACAGTGATTGGTGCGATCGGAGAAAATGAACCGTGCCGCCATGCCTTGCGCTTGGGGATGCGTCTTTGCGAGGGCATCTATCCACATGCAGATGCGCACCACTTTTGTCGTCTTCGCCAAAACCCATTGTGGGTTCGATGGCGACAGGGGGAGAAGGCCATTCGCCTTCCCCCGCCCGAATACGAATTGGTTCGGGTTCCGGTCGAGCCCGGTGACGTGCCACCACGCCCTGCTTGGCCAGAACAGTTGCAGACTCTGTTGAGTCTCTTTAACTGCACGGTTTCGATGAATGGACTATTTGAAATCGAGGCTCAGTGCTCCACTGACCGGTTTAACGCCATCAATCATCTGGCCGAAGAAATCTCACTCCATTTACGCAAGAACGATTTTGGTACGAATTGCGTTTCCGAAACAGCGAAGAAAACTGACCAGTTTGTGTTTTCGGTGCGTCAACTGTTTTTGGATAACTCAACCCACCAGTTCGTCATCAATGACGTGCCTCCAAACGCTGATCGTAGAGATCCCTCTGAATCGGAGGCTCCTCCTTCAAAGTCGGCTGAGTCGTCCACGCCTGCGGAGGTGGAGAGCCAAAGTAATGAAGAATTGCATGAAATTCCGCTCCAAGGGTGCATGCCGAAAGACCCGAGTTCGACGTCAACCGACCTGGAATCGCAGAGGCATGAAATCGCGGCTTTGAGTCAAGTGGCGGGCAATCACGTCGATAAGCGAACCGCTGCTGCTGCTCCGCAAACAGTCGCCGCGCAAATTCCTACAGATTCGCAATGTGTGAACAAGTCCACATCCGCAAACTCGCCGACCACAGAGACGCCTCCATGTGCTGCACCGATTGTCACAGAACCGAGGGGGAACTCTGCTATCACAACGTCTTTGCCGCCTCAAAACGCTCCTTTAGTCTCGCCAGCAGGTTTGTCCGAGCCACAACTGAGCAGAGCCGATGAAAGCGTTTCAGCATCTGACAAAGACGAATTACCGCCATGGAAGGAATGGAGGGTCGACGGCTGCATTGTCCACTTCGGTGATCGCGTCCGATCGCTATCGCAACGAATGGCGGATTTGCTCAAGGAGGTCATCTTTGGTGGCCGACTTCACACGACCGATGAGATCAGCGATCGGTACTATTGCGAAGATACGAAGACTCGAGGGGACCGACGACAGAGCTTCGCTGCCGCTATCAGCAAGCTGAATCGTCAGATTCGAATCCAATTCGAGGGATTGCCGTCCGATTTCAATGCAGTACATCGGGCCGATCAAAAGTGCCGCGGCGGCGATTGCCTTTGGACGATTTCAATGCCTTCCGAATATCCGCGGAAAGACCCTCCTGACGGCAGCACTCGTCAGTCCGACTAGCGGTCTGCAAGCGCACCAATTCTTGGTGCGCTATCGCCCAAAGAGCCGACGAGCGCACCGAAGAATGGTGGCAAACTTGGCTTTGGATGGTGCGCTCGGAGCTTAATGTCTGTCGTATTGCGATTCACGTCGAATCTACGCAAACGAGGGCAATCATGACTGACTTTCTAAATGCTAAACGACTGTCGCTCCGCGAGGTCGCAAAGCGCCTTGATCTAAACATTAGCACGCCGGTTCGATGGGCGCTTTATGGCGTTCGCGGCCGCAAGCTGCGCACCCATCTCTATGGTGGGAGGCGTTATTGCTTACTGAAGGATCTTGAGGACTTTCTCGCCGGCGTGGAACACGCGTCCAATGCTCAAGATGCCCCAAGCGCGACTGAAGCGGGAGCGGCACTGACCGCTCGCGGCGTCTGAAATGCTAGCCCCAATGCTGATCGCTCGGTGCGATTGGCGTCTTAATAACGACGAAAGCGTGGCTGCAACCACGTTCCGTTGCGGCCCCGAAAGGATCACACATGTATGAGGACATGCTACGACATCGCACGCCGCGGGTGAAGTCTGACGAAGTTCGCGAGCTCTATGACGCGACTCCGGCAGCACCTGATGTGTCAGAGATCATCCCTCGCGGGAAATACGAAGCAGACTGGATCGCGATCAAGGTCGGCGAGAGCGGCAACGGCACACCCCGTGTCGTACTTACTTTTGAGATAACTGAAGGCGAATATGCGGGGCGTAGGATCTGGTGGGATTTGTACTTAACGCAGAAGGCGATACCGCGCACGAAACGCGAGCTCGCAAAGCTCGGCATCGAGTCCTCAGAACATTGGACTCGACCGGTGCCGCACTGGGTCCGTTGCTCGCTGCAAGTCGTCGTTGAAACGGCCGACGACCAAAAACAGCGAAACAAGATCGTCAAATTTGAAGTCATTGCCTTTGATGCGGAGCAGCCTGATCCGTTCGCACCGACTACTGACGGAGGTGTCTCGTGAAGACCTTCTCCGACTTTGGGTTTCGTGTGCTCGACTCAGCGTACAATAAACGAATTCTGATCGAATGGCCGCAAGCATTCAGCGCTTATGCAAATTGCGATCTACGCGCGGAAGTACACAGACCGGCATACCTATCGGCCTATCAATTTCCAGAGGAGTTCAAAAAATACCTTCAAATCAATGACGGCAGTACGAGGGGATATACCGGGCCGACTTGGTCCCGGTGGTTGTGGTTCGACGTGGACAACAAAGATGCGCCAGCCGAGGCCCTAGCTCACACACGGATGCTCATCGAGTTTCTCGGCGATCGGTACAGGCTCGCAGACGACATGCTTGTTTTTTTTTCAGGCGGCAAGGGCTTTCACGTCGGCTTGCCAACGTCTTTATGGGTGCCAGATCCATCGGAGAGTTTTGCGAGTGCCTGCCGACAGTTTGCAGAGGCTGTCGCGAGACAGGCCGGAATAGTCATCGATCTGTCGATCTATGACCGTGTGCGGTTGTTTCGTGCTCCCAACTCTTGGCATGTCAAAGGGGAGTGTTTTAAGCGGTACCTCACTCTCGACGAGCTTTTCGATCTCGATGTCGATGAGATTAGGAACCTAGCGGCGGAACCGGCACCGTTCGAGATTCCAGTTGATCCGCCACTCGACGAGCAGGCTGTTGCCGATTGGAAAATAGCGTGTGAATCCGTGGCTGCTGCCAAGGTGGCACGGCCGTCCGGCACTGTGCCGGACCAATTGAACCACATCACTCGCGACTTCCTGATCGACGGCGCTGAAGCTGGAGATCGGCACCGCCTTCTCTACTCGGCTTCGAGAAATTTGGGCGATTTTGGTTGTTCGTTCGAACTCGCGCTCGCCCTCCTCGAACCGCCGGCTCGTGAATCAGGGCTGCTGCCATCGGACATCCGCCGGCAAATTGAATGCGGCATAGCTGACTCTCGCAAGAAAGGTATCGCACAATGACGACGAATTTCTCATCCGGACGTGAAACGTATGATAGTTGGATCACTTGGCTCAGCGATCCGAATCCACAGGACAATCGGCATTATCTCGGCGCTGGCTTCGATCATGTCCGAGTCGCCCCTGAATCCGTCATCCTTTTGGGTGGCATGCCTGGAGCCGGTAAAACCGCCCTGACCCTCCAATGGGCGGTCACGGCGATGGAGGCCGACTCGACGTTGACCACTCTTGTCGCAAACGTAGAGATGCCACCCCGTGAACTTTGGAATCGGATGCTTGCACGGCTTTCGGGCATCTCGCTCACGGACATTCGGCAGCGTAACTTTGACGCGAGCCACCTTTATCAGCGTGATGAAGCCCTCGATCGACTGGAGCCGATCCGTGATCGGCTCACGTTTCTGGAAGCGCCATTCTCGATGGCCAACCTGATCGACAAGGCCAACGAGTCGCAGGCGCGCTTGATCGTAGTGGACTACGTCCAGCGATTCCGAGATTTGGAGGAGTCGACGGATCGCCGACAGAGCATCAACAGTGTGATGGACACTCTGCGATTGATGGCAAATCATGGCGCAGCGGTCATCGTGCTATCCTCGTTGTCGCGGTCGCGCGACGCCCGCGGGCGATCGTCCTACGAGTCTGCCTCGGTATCGCTGGCAAGCTTTAAGGAGTCCGGCGAGCTCGAGTATGGTGCCGACGACGCTTTGCTGTTGTGTCCCCAAGACGATGCCCGCCTTGTCGATCTCAAACACGAAAAATCCCGCTATGGCGAACGCCGCGACGTGGTCTTGTCTTTTGATGGCCGGCATCAATCGTTTTTCGTGCTTGGCGCACGCAGTTCATCCAACCTGCCACAGCGGCCGACAGAGCGTCGTTCGACGGAAACCCGACCCGAAGTCCTCGCACAGATCCGGACAGCGATGCAGCAAGGGACCAGCCATGACTAATGCTGGCCGTCGAGCAGTCGCAGACCTGTTCGATTCAACTGTGCCTGCGCGGTACGACGATGATGACGACAACGATAAGGAACCTCACCGCCTACACGGCTTTGCTCATCGGCTCAATGGCAATGGCCACCGGAATGGCGACCGGCCGCGACGCAGTTCGGCCGAGCATTCGGCAAATCGCTGGGCCATGCTCAATGCTTTTGTTGACCTCACGATGCGAACCGCGTCGAAACCGGATCATGGAGTGTGGTTCGTTCTCTTTCGTGAGACGAAGCCAAACGGGATTGCAAGGATCTCTGAAAAGCAAATCGCTACGCTTGTTGGAGCCGATGAACGAACCGTCCGCAGGTCAATTGACCGATTGCGAAAAGCCGGGCTAATCGAGGTTGTCAAACGCGGTGGCATCGGACGCGGGCCGTCTTCGTATCGCGTTTTTGGCGTTCCAACGTCACGAAAGTAACCGGACACCAGCGTCCTGTTGTAACCGGACAAGACTGACCAAACTCGCGGACACCGGTGTCCTCCACCCCATAAGGGGTACCAGAAGGCGTCCCCCGCCCTGTCGGGCGGGACGCCCTCAGCAGAATCGAGTAAGCAAGTGTCGGATGGAAAACAGACGAAGCACTTCGTTTGAGGCCATCCAGTTCGCGAGTAGCCGAGTGGGTTGATCAGCAACGGCCGGAAGTCGTGAATCGAGCTCCCGTCGAGGGCCAGACGGCCAGCGGACGACAACTGGAATTACCTCCGTGCTTGGAATCGGCGGTGACCGATCGACGCACACCGAAGCACTGCGCTACCCCACGTCTAATTTGGGGAATGGTGGGCCTAGGTTCTTCGGCGGTTGCAGGTGGTTGGCGGAGCCGAGTAGTGAACAAATGCAACAACCTGATGCCCACTACTTTCCTGGAAATGCCTCTCCTGCCCGATAGGATGCCGAACGGTATGGCGACCTCAAATGTCCCGCGTCTTCATTCCTGGACCTGATCGAAAGGTGCTCTGATTCCAACCGTGGCCGTCGAGGGCCTCGGAAACAATTTGTACGACGCGCGAGCGTCAAGAAATTGCTTCCCACAAATTCGACCAACCTGAGCCGCAAGGCTCAGTGTACCGAGGCAGCAACTTGAGCCGCGTCCCCCGAATGGGGGGGCTGTTCGGTGCGCCCCTTGGCCGGGGTTGTGGGAGCGGCCTTGGTTCGGCGCTCCTCTTTGTTTTTGGAGCCAGTGCCATCGCCAGCATGACCGACCCTCGCTCGTCTTCCATCCCAAGAGATCGGACGTCCGATGAGCGAGTGGTGCAGGTGTGAAGATACTGCGAGACGCGGATCGTGTATGGGACGTAAATTGAAGGAACTGGTCGCTGCCCGGCTCGTGCAGCCGGGTGGTTTGATCCGGAAGAGGCTGACGAAGTGGGTACTGCCGCGGACAGCGAAGTCGCTGTTCGTGGAAGCGGGTGATCCGCCGATGTACTCCTGAATTTCTCCCCGATGCCGTTTTTGGACCGACACCATGAATTCCACCGCAGCCCTGGCACAAGCCAAAGACGGAGACCAATCCGCGCTGTTGCGACTGCTGGAGTCCCAACGCCCGCATCTGCGTGTGGCCGCGCGTGGGAGGCTCGATACACGGTGCAAGCTCGTGTGGACGAGAGCGATTTGGCGCAGTTGACGCTGTGGACGGCGATGGAGGGCTTTCCTCCGTCCCGTGGCGGGACGGAGGCGGAATTGGTCGCGTTGTTGCAAGCGATCCTGCATTAGCACGTCGCCGCAGCGGCCCGATGCCATGTGCTGGCTCATAAGCGTGGAGCCGGCAAAGACAGGCACCTCGGAAGTATCGCGAGCGACGGCACCGCAGCGGCTCTCTTTGATCCAGTGAGCAACTTCAGCAACGCCAAGTCGGCTCATACAGCGGGAAGAGTTGCAGGCGCAGGTGGAGTCGTCGCTGAACGAGCTTCCGTGGGAGCAACAGCAAGCACGCTGCTTGCTGAATAAGCCAAGACGCTTCATCCGATCGAGCGAAGCTCCTGGACACGATCCTGTCACGCACCGAGTGAATGGCGATGAGACGCCCAGTGTGATCCTGGATGTGTTCGAGGGCCGCGTGACGCTGCTGGCCTTCAACCAGGAGACTGACGAGCCGCGCGTGCTCGTGGAGTTTGGAGACAAGGGTGAGATCGTGCGCGTCGTGATCGACGGGGTGCCCTTTGCAATCGTCGTGCAGCAGCCGGTTCGGCCAGGGGCCAAGTTGCACAGACCCCCAATCCGTGAAAAAACGCGACTGGTATGTGGAAAACCCCCCTGCGCGGTCAGCCAAATTACGGATGTTCAGTCGATCTGTGCAAAAAAAGGTGACCTTTTGTCGATATTGTTTGAAGGAAATCGAAATGACCCCATCTGAAAGCTACGTGACGCCCCGCATCCGGGAGCTCTTCGCGCCCCAATTTGCCACCCAAGACCGCGACGTCTACGCCATGTTGCTCAAAACGTGGCAGGACTTCGCCGAGGGCTGTATCCGCTGGCCCAAGGCCGTTCCGTTGCCGAGGACATGACGGCGGCTGTCGATTTCTCGGAGCAATGAAGCTGTGGGAGTGTTGGAATTCGCAGGATTCTGCGGCCGATTGTGGCCATTCGACATGTCGCAGATCTGGATCAAAACCGACGAGCGGTGGACGCTCTCGAAGCAACCAGTGCCGAGAAGCCGAACGGCAACGGACCCACTTTCTCTGTAGGTAGCGGCAGAGCGGCAGCCGGTGTCGTGGAACCGGCATGACGGTGCTGTACAGCACTGCATTCTCTAAGAATTGCCATCGAGCAGCCCACGCCCCTTTGGAACCAATAAGGCGGATGACCTTGCCTGGAACCCTCTTTGATGGGGGGTTGACAACAAACTTCCCCATGTGCCGACGGGACCGCTTTCAGGACTCAACAATTCGATTCTTGAGAATTGAATATGACCGTCCGGTATTCGGACAGTGGGCTATCCGTGCTCACCAGACAGAGGTAGTCGGCCCGGCTACAGTCGGACTGCCATAGCCAGCGACAGCGGCTTGTCAGTCAAAACGGAGCGGGACATGTGCGGTCGATTTACCCTGCGAGCCTCTGCCAGCGAAATCGCGGCGTATTTTGAACTGATGCACGACCTCATTGCGTGTGACTCTCCGCGATTCAATATCGCCCACACACAGTCGGTCCTGGCCATTCGCGCCGGCAGTGCTGGTTGGGAACCGGCACGGTTGCGCTGGGGGCTGATCCCGTCGTGGGCGGAAGACACCAAGTTGGCGGCGACGATGATCAACGCGCGGGCGGAGACTGTTACCGAGAAGCCGGCGTATCGCGCTGCGTTTAAGCGGCGGAGATGCCTGGTTCCGTTCAGCGGATTCTACGAGTGGCAAAAGGATGGCAAGGCCAAGATCCCGTACCTCATTTCTCTACGCAGCAGCGAGCTGTTCGCCTTTGCCGGACTGTGGGAGAAGTGGCACGCTCCAGATGGGAGCATCGTCGAATCTTGCTCCGTGTTGACCACATCGGCCAACGAGCTGATGGCCACGATCCACGACCGGATGCCGGTGATCCTGCTGTCGAGCGTGTATGACGTCTGGCTGTCGCCAGAGGTCGATGACAGCGGAGCGTTGTCTGAGTTGCTCGTGCAGTACCCGGTGGACGACATGCAGGCCGTGCGTGTCAGCGATGTCGTCAACAACGCCCGGAACGAGGTGGACCCACGACTGCCGTAGTGTGAGCCGTGTGTTGCGACGCTCAACGGAAGTCGCGCGACATGGACTCGACCTGAGCCAGTTCCTGCGACAGGTCTTCCAGGCGGTTGACCAAGACGTGAATGACCGAGTCCTGACACTGAAGGATGCCGTGAGCTAAGAGCACGGTCGCGGCACGGGCGACATGGTGATGCCGCTCCCAGACGTCAGGCCGGACGATCAGGTTGACCACCCCGGTCTCGTCTTCGAGCGTGATGAAGGTGATGCCTTTGGCGGTGCTGGGTCGCTGACGCACCAAGACCAGCCCCGCGACTCGGAGGAACCGGCCGTCCTGGGTGGATGCCAACCGCCAAGCCGGAGTGATGCGGCGCTGGTCGAGTTGCGGGCGGAGAAACTTTAGGGGGTGGGCCTTCAGCGACAGGCCGGTGGAGCGGTAGTCGGCCACAACCTCGCCGAATGCGCCGAGCGTTGGCAGCGTGACGACCGGCTCAGTGCCGGGTGGTTCCACTTCGAGCAGCGGAGTCGGCGTGTGGTCGGGTAGTGATTGCCACAACGCGGAGCGGCGGCCGAGCCGCAGCGACGCAAACGCATCGGCTCGCGACAGGCGTGTCAGCACCGAGTTGGTCAGACCGGTGCGATCGGCGAACTCGTCCAACGACACATACGGGCGAGCTCCGCGCTGCTTGACGATCTGCTCGGCGTGTTCGGCAGAGAAACCGCCAAGCATCCGAAAGCCGAGACGCAGTGCGGGCGCAGTAGCGGAACTCGTGAGAGTTCCGCCCGAAGTCTCACCGGCTTGTTGAAAAAGTGGATTTTTGGAGCCGCGACCGTCAGGGAGCGGTTTCTTTCGTCGAGAAAACTCCGCTTCCTGATGGGCGCGGCTCCAAAGTCACACACTTTTTCAACAAGCCCTCACGACTTCGGCTACGTTCCAGAGTGCAGTCCCATTCGCTGACGTTCACATCGACCGGCAGTACGGTGACGCCGTGCTTGCGAGCATCGGCCACAAGTTGGGCCGGCGCGTAGAAGCCCATCGGCTGACTGTTGAGCAGCCCTGCGGTGAACGCGGCCGGGTAGTGGTGCTTCAGCCAAGCCGACACCCAGACCAGGATCGCGAACGAAGACGCATGGCTCTCTGGGAAGCCGTATTCGCCGAAGCCGCGCAGTTGACGGAAGACTCGGTCGGCGAAGTCAGCCGAGTAGCCGTTGCTGGTCATGCCGTCGATCAGCTTTTTCTGGAACTGGTCCATCACGCCGCGCCGTCGCCACGCTCCCATCGCTCGGCGGAGTTGATCGGCCTCGCCGGGAGTGAAGCCAGCGGCGACGACCACGAGCCGCATCGCTTGCTCTTGAAAGAGCGGCACACCCAGCGTCTTCTCCAACACCGCGCGGATGCGCTCGTCGGGATACTCGACGGGTTCTTCGCCGCTGCGGCGTCTCAGGTAGGGATGCACCATATCCCCTTGAATGGGGCCGGGGCGGACGAGGGCGACCTCGATGACCAGGTCATAGAAGCACTGCGGCTTGAGCCTCGGCAGCATCGACATCTGCGCGCGACTCTCGATTTGGAATACTCCCATCGTGTCGGCCCGGCAGATCATGTCGAACACGCGGCGGTCGTAGGCCGGGACCGTGGCCAGCGTCAGGTTGCGACCGTGATGCTGCCGCACGAGGTCGAAGGCTTTGCGGATCGCGGTCAACATGCCGAGTGCCAACACATCCACCTTCAAGATGCCGAGCGCGTCGAGGTCGTCCTTGTCCCACTCGATGACCGTGCGACCGGGCATCGCCGCGTTCTCGATCGGGACCAACTCACACAAAGGGCGCTGTGTCAGCACCATGCCGCCGGTGTGCTGCGACAGGTGACGCGGGAAGTCCAAGATCTCCTCGACCAGCTTGATGAGTTGCCGGCAGAGCCGTGACTCCGGCGGGAAACCGACTTCACGAAAGCGAGCCTCCAGCTTGTCGCGATCATGCAGGTGATCGACTTGCTTGGCGAGCACGTCCACGCGGTCGAGCGACAGGCCCAGCGCTTTGCCGACATCTCGCACGGCGGAGCGCGGCCGATAACAGATGACCGCCGCCGTCATCGCAGCACGCTCGCGGCCGTACTTGGCATAGAGATACTGAATGACTTCCTCGCGCCGCTCGTGCTCGAAGTCCACGTCAATGTCCGGAGCCTCGCCGCGTTCTCGGCTGATGAACCGCTCGAACAGCACGTCGATCCGGTCGGGATCAACCGACGTCACGCCGAGACAAAAGCAGACGACCGAGTTCGCCGCGCTGCCGCGTCCCTGACACAAGATGCCCCGCTCTCGCGCGAAGCGGACCAAGTCCCACACGGTCAGGAAGTAGGCTGCGTACTTCAACTCGTCGATGAGCTTGAGTTCGTGCTCGATCAGCCCGCGTACTTTGTCCGGTACGCCGCGTGGGTAGCGTTCCTTCGCGCCCCGCCACGTCAAGTTGATGAGGTGCTGGATCGGAGTGAGACCGCGCGGGCACAGCTCCTTCGGGTAC
>JAYVQJ010000140.1:0-2854 GCA_043777235.1 Planctomycetia bacterium | reverse complement strand
TTGTCGAGATCGTCGCCGGCTGGTGGTCTGGCTCGATGGCTCTGCTGGCGGATGGCTGGCACATGAGTACTCACGTCGCCGCGCTTGGTATCACTGCCGGAGCGTATTGGTTGGCTCGGCAGTATGCTCGCGACGCGCGGTTCGCGTTCGGCACGTTCAAGATCGAAGTGCTCGGAGGTTTTGCGAGTGCGATCATTCTCAGCATGGTTGCGTTGCTGATGCTGGTGGAGTCGATCGAGCGGCTGTTCTCACCGCATTTGATTCACTACGAACAAGCGTTGGCCGTCGCGGTGATCGGCCTCGTGGTGAATCTGGCAAGCGTTTGGCTGCTCGGCGACGGACACGCGGCATGTCATCCTCACGAACATGACCACGATCACGACTCACCGAGCGATCAGCATCACGACTTGAATCTGCGAGCCGCGTATGTGCATGTGCTCGCGGATGCGGCGACGTCGGTCTTGGCGATCGTCGCGTTGCTGGGTGGCAAGTATTGGAGCTGGGCGTGGCTTGATCCGCTGATGGGCATCGTCGGTGCCGTGTTGGTCGGCGTTTGGTCAATCGGCCTGATCCGAGCCACCAGCCGCGTGTTGCTCGATCGCGAAATGGATCATGCGTTGGTGGCCACGATCCGCGAAGCGATCGAATCGGACGGTCAGTCACACGTCAGCGACCTGCATCTTTGGCGAGTCGGCCGCGCACACTTCGCCTGCATCGTTGCCGTCGCCTCTCGCGAGCCGCGAACCGCGGACGATTATCGCGAGCAACTTCGTCCGCACGAACAATTTGTCCACGTCACCGTCGAAGTGCTGCAAACGGAGTCGCACCCATCGTCTCCAACGTAGACGAGTCACTCCGTGATTCGAATTCCGGTCACGGCGTGACCGGTCTACTTCTGCACCTTCAGGTATTGGTCATTGAGCTTGTCGCACGACCAGAGCAGGCCGCGAGTGACCAGATCGAGATAGCGCGGATCGCCGACGGTTTCGTTGTTGTGTCCCAGCGTCGTGCTGAAGACGCGAGCTTTGCCGTACTGATTGGTCCAAGCCACGACGAAGTCATCGACCTTTTTGCCAACATCCTGCTTGCCACGAGCCAGCGGCTTTGTGGTGTCAAACAGTTTAACGTTGTTGTAAAGCTCTTCGTTGACGGTGGTCCAATTCTCGAAGCCCTTGGTGATGGCGTGATCCCGTTCGATGTAAGTGACATCAATTGGCTTCTGCGGACCGTGGCCGGTCGAGTGAATGCCGACGAACTTGAACCAGTCATCCGTGCCGACTCGGTAGCAGTGCATCGCGCAGTGCAGGTTGACCGCCGGGATACCGTTCTTGTGAGCGTTCAGAATGTTCTCGACATACGGCATTTCCTTAACGTCGGATGTGCATTCGTCGTGGATGATGACGTCGTAGCCCTTCGCCCAATCGGCGTTCTCGTACATCGCGAAGCGAGCCTTTGTTGAGGTATCCGCCGTGTGAATTTGATCGACAACGATGTGGGCTCGCGCTTCGAGTCCCGCCTTTAACAAATCCTTTTGCTTCGCGTAATCGTGACAGCAACCGCCAGTGATCAGCAGAGCCTTCAATGCCTTCGGGGCTTTGTCTTCGGAGCGTGCGATGCCAGAGAGAGCGATCAACGTGATGCAGCAAATCGTGAAGATGGTTCGCATGGTGGTCCTCAAATTGGAGAAAAAGATTTTGGAATTGACTCACGCGAAGGCGCGGAGTCGCGAAGGAGACAGCTCAAATCGAAGTTCTCAAATCAAAAAAACCTTTCTTCGCGTCTCCGCGCCTTCGCGTGAGTCAGCTCTTCAACGAAGAACACTTCCTTCGACGTCAAGCACTTGTGAGTTTGATACATCGTTGCCGAAGGTCGCGTGACGTTCAAACTTCCAGACGACTTCTTTCGTCTTGGGATTCAATTCGATCAGCAGCGGTTGGTGTGGACCAGCGTGACAGTTGCCGATCAGGTAGTTGCCGTTCGGTAGGACTTCCAGCGTCGTGACCCAAGCGAGCGTGACGCCGGGAAGATCGTTCTGCTCGATCTTCCAAACGATTTGTTTGTCAGCCGTGACTTCGAGAACGCTGTGTCCGTTGCCGGTCGAGATCAACGTGTTTCCGTTCGGCAGTCGCACGGCGGCGAAGCACTTGTTGCCGAACGCTTCGGGCCCGTGACCTCCCTTCGGCTGTTTGCCGAAAAGCGGGACTTCGTAATCCCAAACAACCTGACTGGATTTCGCGTCGTACTCGCGGACGAAGCCGTCTCCTTCGTGGCAGACGAGATAGTTGCCGGTCGTCAGCTTCCGAGCCAACCGCGTGTCGGTATGCGGGTGCGGTTGATTGACCTTCAGCTTCACTTCTTTCAGCAGCTTGCCATCGCGATCGACTTCGATGATCCGCCCCGCACCCGATTCGGCAATCATCAGCCGGCCGTCCGCGAGCGGTTGGAACGCATGAACTTCGACTTTCTTTCCCGCGTTGCCGTTCTGCGTCGCCGAATCATACGACCAGACGACCTGCTTGGTGGCCGGGTCGATTTCCGCAACCTTCGCAGCTCCTTGCTGCACGAAAATGTGTCCATTCTTGGTGACGTGGATGTCGTGAATCCCGCCCCAGTTCATGTCCCATTCGTTCGAGCCGTCGGCCTTCACAATCGTCAGCTTGCCGTTTCCTTGAAGGATGACTCGCTGAGCAGCTCCCGCTGACGGTGAGGCGAATGCGATCGCCATCACGAGCAACCAAAACGGGCGAAGCATGAAGTACTTTCAAAAACGGAGAGTGTGATTCGTTAGTAACCGCGAGTTCGTAGACTTTCTATCGCCCTGACCGCATCTTGGGGAGTGCCACAGGCCAAGACA
>JAYVQJ010000139.1:0-2861 GCA_043777235.1 Planctomycetia bacterium | reverse complement strand
GAAGAGGCCACGACTAACCGCTGCCGCTGTTCCACGTCACTCGTTTGTTCCGCGGCATGACGAACTGAGGCAAGACCTCGGCATCGAGGTTCGTAGTCATCGATTGCTCAGCGAGAAACGCTCTGACTTCAGACACATGAGCTACGTCCGGCGCTGGCACTCTTGAGGTCGGTGGTGACGGGTAGGAACATCCGGCCTACACTACGGCCATCATGGCAGGAAATTCGTTTGGACAAGCATTGCGAATCTCGACGGCGGGTGAGAGTCACGGGCCGGGGAACGTCGTCATCTTGGATGGCGTGCCGGCGGGGATTCCGCTGAGCGTCGAGGATTTGCTGGTGGATTTGCGACGTCGGCGGCCGGGACAAAGCAAGATTGTCACACAGCGGCAAGAGGACGACGTCCCGGAGATTCTGTCCGGCGTCTTCGAAGGACGGACGACTGGTACGAGCTTGGCGATTCTGGTTCGTAACAGCGACCAGCGAAGCCGCGATTACGAAGACATCAAAGACAAGTATCGGCCCGGTCACGCGGACTTCAGCTTCGATGCCAAGTACGGATTCCGAGATTATCGAGGTGGTGGGCGATCGAGTGCCCGCGAAACGACCGTGCGAGTGGCGGCTGGCGTCGTCGCGAAAAAAATTCTCCGCGAGGCATTCGGCGGTGAGGTTATCGGCTATGTCGTGCAAGTCGGCGACGTGAAAGCCAGCATCGCTGATCCCGCTGCGATCACGATGTCGCAGGTCGAGACGTTGCCGAACGGCGAACCGAACATTGTCCGCTGTCCCGATGCGGACGCCGCTGCTCGCATGGTTGAATTGATTGAGGCGGTTCGCAAAGACGGAGACTCGATTGGCGGTGCCGCCGAGATTGTGGCGACCAACATTCCCGCCGGTTTGGGCGAGCCGGTGTTCGACAAACTGAAAGCCGATCTCGCGAAGGCGCTCTTTAGTTTGCCGGCTGTGCTGGCGGTTGAATACGGCATCGGTTTCGGCTGCGTCACGATGCGCGGCAGTGAGCACAACGATCTGTTCGTGCCGAAAACCGACAGAGCAAACTCGTCGATTCCTCCCGTGACGACGTCGAGCAACCGTCATGGCGGAATGCTCGGCGGAATTTCGACGGGGTTGCCGATCATTCTGCGAGCGGCGGTGAAGCCAACGAGTAGCCTGCCGATCGAGCAAGCGACGGTCACTCGTACTGGCGAACCGACGACGATCAAGACAAAGGGCCGGCACGACCCGTGCCTGCTGCCGCGCTTCGTGCCGATGGCCGAGGCAATGGTGGCGCTCGTGCTGGCCGATCATTGGCTGCGATGGAAGGGCCAGGCGCAGGCTTCGGGTGCCTGACTTTCGACTCCAGGATCACAACCATGCCGTGGCTTCAGCGTCAGATTCGATTGCCGGAGTTTCCTCGCGGGTTTCATCTCGTGACGGAGCATGTGCTGGGTGCGTTGCCGGAGTTGGAACGAGTCCAAGTCGGGTTGTTGCACGTCTTCATTCAGCACACGTCGGCATCGATCACGATCAATGAGAACGCGGATCCGGATGTGCCGGCGGACTTGGAGTCCGCATTCAATCACATCGCGCCGGAGAGTTTTCCGTATCGTCACACGGTCGAAGGACCGGACGACATGCCGGCGCATGTGAAGGCGGCGATGTTGGGGAGTTCGGTCTGGGTGCCGGTTGCCGACGGCCAACTCTGTCTCGGGACGTGGCAAGGCATTTATCTCTGCGAGCATCGCAATCGCGGCGGCTCGCGGCGTTTGGTGCTGACTCTGCAAGGTGAATGGCAAGACTCGGCGTAGCCCGGGGGACGAGGGCTACTTCAAGGCGGCAAGCATGGTCGTTGCTTCTTTGGCTCGCGCGTGATTCGGGAAGCGTTTGGTGATGGTTTCCAACGACTCGCGGGCTTTCTCGACGTCTTTGAGTTCGATGAAACATTTCGCCGCCTCGAACTGGCCTTGGCATTGCCATTCTTCGTAGGGATAGCCGAAGGCGGATTCCAGGAAGTGTTCGCTGGCCTCGGCGTAATTCTTCGCGGCGAGAGCACATTGGCCCATCATGAAGCGAGCTTTGGCGGCGGTTTCGGTGCGGCTCTCTTTGGTGACGAGTAAGTAGGTGGCCTTCGCGGGATCGAACTGGCTTTGGTTTTGTTGTGCGAAGCCGAGACCGAAGCGGGCTTCAGCGAGTTGCTCGAATTTCGGGAAGGCTTGGATCAACGCGGTGAAGTGCTGTTGAGCTTGCGGCCATTGCTTGAGCTGCGTCGTGCAGACACCGCTGCGGTAGAGAGCTTTCGCGTGAAAGCGTTCGGACTTCGCGGTGATTACGGCCGCGTAGAAGGGGAGAGCTTCGGCGAACTTGTCTTGGCGGAATTGGCATTCACCGGCGAGGAAGTTTGCGTCAGCGTTGAGCGGGCCTTGTGGAAATTCTTTGATCTGGTTTTGAAATGTGATCAGCGCGGCAGGGAATTGCTTTTGATCGTGCTGGACCCAACCGAGTTTGTAGTGCAGTCGCTCGCGGAGTTCCGGCGTCTTTGCGGCCGCGAGGCCGGCGGTGAAGGCGGCGATCGCTTCGGTCGGTTGCTTTTGAGTCTCATGGAAGTCACCGACTCGGAAGAAAGCTTCCGGGGCGAGCGGGCTGGTGGGCAGCTTCGTCGCGAGTGAGCGGAAGGCGTCGGTGGCTTCCTTGTCCTTCTTGAGTTCGAGGTTCGCGAAGGCGATCTCGTAGTAGCACTTGTCGGCGTCGGGGTAGTCGGGCTTCGCGGCGAGCAACTGCGTGAGCGTCGCGATGGACGGATCGAATTGCTTGAGCCCGACTTGGCAGAGAGCCATCGCAAACTTGGCGTCGAGTGCGTCTTTC
>JAYVQJ010000138.1:0-11216 GCA_043777235.1 Planctomycetia bacterium | reverse complement strand
GGACTCGTGGTGTCGGTACTGCCTCGACGCCGATTTGATCAAATCCGTCTGCGCCAAAAACTACATCCCAACGCGCAGTTAAATTCGGCGAACCGTATCAGAGGTGAAGATCAGCAGCGTGTTGTCTTCAAGGTTCAATCGTTTGAGAGTCGCGACGACTTCGCCGACCGACCAATCGAGCTCCTCGACGACGTCGCCGTACACGCCGCGAGCGGAGCGGCCTTTGAATTCCTTGCACGCGAAGATCGGAACGTGCGGCATGATGTGCGGCAGGTACAAGAAGAACGGCCGATCCTTGTTCACGGTAAGAAACGCACACGCGCGTTCGGTGAGTCGGCGTGTGAACTGCGATTGATCGGGATCGAGTTCCGCCGTCTTCTCGCCGTCGATGAACGGCAGCGACGGGATCGTCTTCACCACCGGATGCAGCGGGCCGTTGTCATTCGAGTACGGAATGCCGAGGAACTCCTGGAATCCGTGTCGCAGAGGCGAGAATTCCGGCCGATGACCGAGATGCCACTTGCCGAAGATGCCGGTCGCGTAGTCGCGCTGTTGCAGTAACTCCGGCAATAAAACTTCGTCGGAGTGGATGCCGACTTTGCTGGTGTGATTCAACGCTCCGGCCAAACCGATTCGATTCGCGTAACAGCCGGTCATCAACGACGCTCGCGAGGCGGTACAGACTGGTTGCGAAACGTAGAAGCTCGTGAACCGTGTTCCCTCAGTCGCCAGCCGGTCGATGTTCGGCGTGCGAATGTCTTTCGCTCCGAAGCAGCCAACGTCCGAGTAACCAAGATCATCGGCGAAGATCAGCACGATGTTCGGTGTGGAGACTGGCTCCGCTGCAAAGCTGCTTCCATCGAGTTGCAACAACAGTGAGGCCATCAACGGAATCAGGTAACGCATCGAACTCAATCTCCGAATGGGGTTGTTGTCGCACCACGATTGATCAATTCACGACCGACTCGCTCATCCGCCGATTGTGATGTCTCGTCCGAGGATTTACGCTAAGTAGGCCCGCAGAGAAAAGTAGGCGAGTCACTCCGAGCACCTCAGAGTGCGTGTGCGCCGGGGTGGCGGCTGGAACACGTTTCCGCTTTGGGCTCGCGCGTCGGATCGCAATTTCAACACTCAAAGCAGTCGAGTCGTGAACCTCGGCTTTCGAATCGTTTGAGAGATCCGTGATCCGAGTTCACCATCTACCGAGTAACTTTGGCTCCTGCCGACCATCATTGAAACTGCGAGCGGAGTTGGCCGTCAGGGGCCGTCCCAAATTACTCGTCGAACAGCGAGCGGTACTTCTTCGACGAGTACAAGCGGAAATGGACGTCACGCAGATACTCGTAGGGACCGTCTTGGCGGATGCTGTCCACGAGCGCGGCGATTTGCAGTTGTGAGCGGTACGCCTCAATGCTGCGGAGTTTGTTTTGAAAGACGGTGTCGTCGCCACGAATTTCGAGATTCGGAGCGTCGGCGAAGTCGCAGTAGATTGCCAACTCGAAAACTTGCGGCACGGCCAGCGGAGCACCGAGTTCCGGCCAGATGTCACCCGAAGCGTGAAACAAGCTAATCATCAATTCGTTGTGTGTGATCTGATGATCGGGATGCAGGTCGGTCGGCGTCGGAACGAAGACGCAGGTTGGGCGGAGCTCACGCAGGTAATACGTGAAAGCGTTTTGCAGGCCGACATAACCTTCAATGTCTCGCTCGCCGTTGCGAACCGGACGGCGGCCGATGAACGGGATCAAGCCGCCGTCGGGATAGTCGATGTACGTCACACGATCGCGAGCGACACCGAGCATCTCGAACGACTCGTAAGTTTCCGCACGGCGAATCTCAGTGATCGAGTCCCGTTGTTCGGCTCGGCAATAACCGAGGCAGCCATCGGTCACGATCAGCACTTGCACATCGACGCCCGCTTGCCGAGCGGCTTGCATCGTGAGTCCAGCTCCGATGCACAGGTCATCGTCGTGCGGCGACACGAACAGCCAAGTCGCTCCGAGTTCGCTGCCGTCAATGACCTCGGCCAATCGCTGCGTGCGGCGCTTGACGCCGTTTTCCAATCGAGTGAATCGGAACGGGGCGGTCTCGTGTGAAGTCGAGGCGACGTCGGAGGGCATCACCGACGAAAATGTGGCTGGGGGCATGACAAATCCGGGGCTTGAGGCGGCAAAGCATCCACAACATCGGCCATCAATCTATCGGTCGCTTTGGTGAGTTCAATCGTTAGTCGGCATTGACCGCAGACTTTTGGGATCTCGGAGAACTTACTTCACCAATTTGCGCGACCGGGAAGTTGTGCATAGCCCGCAATGCCAACGCCACTGGGCTTCCGAGTGACGGCCCTTGGGGCTAAAGCACAAACATCACTCCGAGTTCAATCAACATCCATCGGGAATTTATTGCGGCCCTGCTCGTAAGCCGTGTCGCACACCAGACTGCGTCTCGCCGATCAGTCGTTCCACACGAACTCGATCGGCGAGTCGATGTCGGGGTGTAAGCTCTGATGCACTGGGCAGTGTCGCGCGGCGGTTTCAAGCTTCGTACGCTCGGCAGCGGCGACCTTCGCGGCCTTGTCAGAGGGTATCGTCACAATGACTGGCAATCGGCCGATGCGACGCACGGGTTGTTGGATCATTTCCTTGCTGACCCGAATTCGTGTGCCTGTCAGGTCGATCTGATTCCGCTCGGCGACGATCCCCATGATTGTCATCACACAGGCACCGAGCGCTGTGGCGACGAGGTCGGTCGGTGAAAAACTTTCGCCTCGACCGTGATTGTCGATTGGCGCATCGGTCGCGAGTGTCGCTCCGGACGGGCCGTGCGTTGCCGCACAATGCAGTTGGCCTTCGTAAACGAGGTCGATGTCAACGGCCATGAGTTGCTCCTTGTCTGCAAAGTAACCCGAAGCGTCAGCGAGGGAGAACGCTCCAAGAAGCATAGTCATCCGCAGTCGGCGAGGCGTCGCCCTCGCTGACGCTTCGGGTTACTGCGGCGAAACCGGTCTTCGCCGAGATCGGGTTGGTGGGTATGTTACTGCCCGCTCGACTGACCGCCGATGGAGCGGAGTGATCGGAACACGATGCCGGATCAACAGGTCCGTCATCAGGTATCGGTCGCAGGCTTGCCTTGCTCGGCATACTTCGGTGGTCAGGGAAGACGTGTCCCTCGGAAGGAACCCAGGAGACCAGGCATGCCGATCAGCATTCAACGTGAATTGCCGCAAGAACTCGCCGCCGTCCAGAAAGTTTTGTCCGCGAAGGCTCGCGAATACGGACTCGACTTCTTTGAGACGAACTTTGAGGTTGTCGACTACGACGAGATGTCGATGCTCGCCGCGTTCGGCGGGTTCCCCGTGCGCTATCCGCACTGGCGTTTCGGAGCCCAGTACGACGAACTCTCGAAGGGCTACGAATACGGCCTGCAAAAAATCTACGAGATGGTGATCAACACCAATCCGTGCTACGCCTACTTGTTGAAGTCCAATTCGCTGATGGATCAGAAGCTGGTGATCGCTCACGTCTACGGCCACTGCGACTTTTTCAAGAACAATGCCTGGTTCCAACCGACCAATCGCCGGATGCTCGACGAGATGGCCAATCACGCCGCGCGAGTGCATCGCTACATCGACCGCTATGGCCACGAGGAAGTTGAAGCGTTTCTCGATGCCTGCCTGTCGCTCGAAGACTTGGTCGACCCACACGCTCCGCATATTCGCCGCCGCGACGAGCAGGTCATGTCCTCAACGAAGAGTCCGATCGGCAAGAACAAGGATGAGGATGAGTCTCGCGACACGCCGGGCAAACTGCCGTCCAAAGATTACATGGATGACTTCATCAACCCGCGCGCCGCACTCGACAAGGCCGACAAGGACCAGAAAGACAAGCAGAAAAAGAAAGAGGAGCCACGCACCTTTCCGCCGGAACCGGAGCGAGACGTCTTACTATTCCTTTTGGAACACGCGCCGCTCAAACCTTGGCAGCACGACGTGCTGGAGATCATCCGCGACGAAGCGTACTACTTCGCTCCGCAAGCTCAGACGAAGATCATGAACGAGGGTTGGGCCAGCTATTGGCACTCCACGATCATGACGACGTTCGGTCTGAGCGACGGCGAGGTCATCGACTACGCCGACCATCACTCCGGCACGATGGCGATGAGCCCCAACCGGCTGAACCCATACAAAATCGGCATCGAGTTGTACCGCGATATCGAAGAGCGTTGGGACAAAGGTCAGTTCGGCCACGACTGGGAAACGTGTGAGGACTACGACGAGAAGATGCACTGGAACAAGGATCTGAAGAAGGGCCGCGAGAAGATCTTTGAGGTCCGTCGCGTTCACAACGATGTGACCTTCATCGACGCCTATCTCACACCGGAGTTCTGCCAGAAGCACAAGCTCTTCAGCTTCGCGTACAACGACGGCAACGATAACTACGAGATCGCCTCGCGGCAGTTCGTCGAGATCAAACAGCAGATGCTGACGAGCCTTGCCAATCACGGCCGGCCGTTCATCTACGTGACCGACGGTAACTACAAGAACCGCGGCGAGCTGTACCTCAAGCATCAGTTCCAAGGAGCAGAACTGAAGCACGATTACGCTCGCGACACGCTGGCGAATCTGCAGCGCATCTGGGGCCGCCCCGTCCACATCGAGACCATCGTGGACGAGAAGCCGGCCGTGATTTCGTTCGATGGAACGAACCACGAGATGCGGTAGAAGTCGTAAAAGCCGCGCGACCGCACCGCGTGGTTCTCAGCGAAAAATGCCGGATCGACGAAAATCGGCTCGTCAAATCCGCCACAAACGCCGAACCGTTAAGAAGACGGCGAACAATCCCTGTTGACTCATGTCCCGAACTTCTGACAAATAGCACGAGCATCCATGACGTAGTCTTCTTTGATCTTCACGCCAATCGCGGTACGCATGACGCAAGCCGCAGTGATCTTTCTGAACTGAACCATGAAGGGCGAGGTGCTCGTCGTTCGGCCGCGTGCCGCGACAAGTCTCTCGCCCTTCATCCGTTTCAGTCCCACACCGGGAGGTGTGCCATGAGCCTGAGCCAAACACTTGCACAAGAACTTCCACGGCTCGTCGGTTTGAATTCGATGCAGCCAACCACGGTCACTCTGCCCACGACCAACGGCGTGGACATGTCGGTCGATTTTACGATCGTCGAGTCCCTGAGCTGCGCATTCCGCGAGCTGCGCATGGACGTCCCACATCTCGCCGGAGCCTCCTTCGGCGTGCTCAAGCAATGGGCCGACGCTCTGTCGCAGAAGATCACATACCTCTTGGAGAACATCGGCCCGCTGGAATTTGATCCGACGACGCAACAGGTTCTGATTCGCTCGAAGTCCCCCGACCTGCGCACTGGCGGAGCGAAGTACTACGAAGTTCTGTTGCAGTGCCAATCGGCAGGGCATTTCATGCTGCGACGATTCCACTCGGACCCGGCACAATGCGGCCGAGACCAAGTCGATCTTGCGATGACTCACGAGACTCTGCTCAAGCTCGTCGAAGACCTGCTCGCGACGGTCCCGTGACCCTGCTGCCCGGTCAGTCGCCGAATTGTGTAGGGCGGCCTTCCCAGGCCGTCGCATTGTCACCGCGCCCCACGACGGCCTGGGAAGGCCGTCCTACGAGGCGTCGTCACCATTCGACGATCGAGTGACTCCGGTTGTGCATGTTGCACCGATTGTGTCGTTCGCGAAAAACGCAGACCGTCGTCGCTTCTGTCTGCCAGTCAGTCGAACATGACCTACGCTTCTCCGCTCTATCCTCTGCGCGGATTGTGTTCCCAAATTTGGCGAGCCTGCGAAATGTCCAGTCCTTCGGAAATTCTTGAACTCAACAAGCCTTGCGGAACTCTCGTCCCTGATCGGCCGATTGAGTCATTTGCCCAGGCCGAACCGATTCGCGTCTGTCACATCAGTATGTGCCTGCAAACCGGCGGCCTCGAACGTCTGCTCGTGGACTTCGCGAGGTTTCACGATCGGAAAAAATTCGAACTGCAATTCCTCGCGCTGAGTGGCGACGGCCAGCCCGCCTCTGACATTCGTGCCGTCGGTTGCTCGGCGCGAGTACTCAACGAGAGCCTGAAGATCAACAAGTTGCGATCGCTCACGCAACTGGTGCAGCACCTGAAGAAACTGCGTCCGCAGATCGTCCACACGCATAATACTTACGCTCATTTTTACGGAGCCATCGCTGCGAAGTTGGCCGGAGTGCCGGTGGTCATCAACACGCAACACGGCCAAGGTTGCGGCAGCGGGTGGAAAGCCGAGTGGCAATTCCGAATCGCCAACCGACTGACTCAACGAGTCGTCGGAGTCTCGCGCGACACCGCGCAACTCAGCCAACAACAGGACCGCCACTCACGAGACAAGATCACGACGATTTGGAACGGTATCAACTTGGACCGCTTCGCCTATCGTGGACCAAAGCAGACACCAACAGCCATCAGCGTCGCGAGGCTGTCGTCGATCAAAGATTTTCCCACGCTGTTGCGAGCCGTGACGCTTGTCCTTCCGCATGTTCCCGACTTCCGACTGAAGATCGTCGGAGACGGCCCCGAACGAACGAAGCTCGAATCGCTGATCGACGAACTCAACATTCGCGCGCACGTTGAATTGCTGGGTGAACGACACGACGTCCCCGACTTGCTGGCCGAATCCGGTTTCTTCGTGTCGTCGTCTCTGAGCGAAGGGATCTCATTGACGCTACTGGAGGCGATGGCCATCGGCTTGCCGGTCGTGACCACTTCCGTCGGCGGTAATCCCGAAATCGTGATCGAAGGACAAACCGGACGGCTCGTGCCGACTGGCAACCCAACAGCATTGGCTCACGCGATCGTCGATCTGTACGGCGAACGCGACCTCTGGGCCGCAATGGGAACACTAGGCCGCCAACGAGTCGAACAGAATTTTGAAATCCGAAACATGATCCGCCGCTACGAAACGCTGTACGAGGAGCTGCTGAGATGATTGGCGATGGATGATTTCGTCAAATCGCCAATAGCCAATCATCAATGACTCTTATGCGAATTCTCTTCCTCAGTTCGATCTTTCCACACGGCACCGCTCGTGTCACCGGCACGTTCAATTTGGAACTGTGCCGAGCACTCGCGGCCGAACATGACGTGCGTGTGGTCGCGCCCCGTTCGTTTCTCGACGTGCGGCGAACACAAGGCGAGCACCGCGATGCGGATCGCTGGGTGACGGAGACAACCGGGCTGACGGTCACACATCCAACCTACTTCTACACGCCCGGTTTTGGTCGATCGTGGTACGGCGAGTCGATGTGGTGGTCGGTACGTCGGCATCTGCGTCGAGTCACCGCAGAATTCCGACCGGAGGCCGTCGTCAGTTATTGGGCGCATCCCGATGGGGAAGTCGCGTTACGGTTGGCTCAACGGCTGGGAATTCCGAGCGTGGTCATCATCGGCGGTTCGGACGTCTTGTTGCTGCCGAACGATCGGCGACGACGACCAAAGATTCAGCGAGTGCTCCGCGAATCGAACGGTGTGATGACCGTCAGCGAGGGACTGCGACGAGCCGTCATCGAGTTAGGTACCGAGCCGTCGCGCGTTCACACGATTTATCAAGGCGTCGACGACAAGCTCTTTTTTTCCGGTGACACAACTGCCGCGCGAAAGCGGCTCAATCTGCCATTCGATCACCGATTGCTGTTGTGGGTTGGTCGCATGGTCGATGTCAAAGGGCTAGACACGCTCATCGCCGCGTTCGACTTGGCTCATCAACGGCAACCGGATTTGCAGTTGATGCTCGTCGGCGACGGACCATTGCGAACCTCGCTGCAAGAAGACGTTCAACGTCGTGGGCTCAGCGAGCATGTCGCGTTTGTCGGAGCAAAGTCACCGGCGGAACTTCCGAATTGGTATCGAGCATCCGATCTCGTCGTGTTGTCGAGTCGTTCCGAGGGCCTGCCGAATGTGCTGCGCGAAGCGGTCGCATGCGGCCGGCCATTCGTCTCGACAGACGTTGGTAGCGTGCGCGAGCTTGCCGATTCGCAGGGCAACTCACCGTTCGCCGAATTGGTTCCGGTGGGAGACTCGGCCGCGATGTCGGTCGCGATCGAACGAATGCTGCGTCCCGAATTCCTCGCCGCCACGCAGGCAATCCGATGCCGCAGTTGGAGCGATACGGCTCGCGATCTGGTCTCACTGCTGCGATCGCTGCGAGGCGAGGCCGCGCAGTCTTGCGATGTGTCTGGTCCGGGCGGGCACGTTGAAAACGTACCCCACGAAGTCACTGTCTGATGAAAGCGATCATGTCCGAACGGAACTTCTCGAAGCGAGTGCTCGTCGTCACATACAACTTCCCGCCGGTTGGCGGAGCGGGTGTGCAACGTGTCACGAAGTTCGTGAAATACCTGCCGCAGTTCGGTTGGGAACCGACGGTGCTCACGACCGAGAACCCGTCTGTCCCGATCTTCGACGAATCGTTGCTGGGCGACATTCCGCCGCAGACTGTCATCGTGAAAGCTCGCACGCTCGAACCAGGTTACGCGCTGAAGCGATTCGTCTCCGGCAGCAATGAAGTCACCCGAAACGTCAGCGAGGGAACGAAGACCACGAGTATCGCCTCATCGGTGAAGTCGTTCGCGAAGCGCACGCTGCGAGGTGCCGCAAATCTCCTGTTGCAACCCGATCCGCAGGTGCTGTGGAATTCGCAAGCGATCGAAGCCGGCCTACGAGTGCTCGGGCAGCAGAAGCACGATGCGATCTTCGTGACTGCTCCGCCGTTCTCTTCGCTTCTGATTGGTGCCGAGTTGGCTCGGCGCACCGGCTTGCCGTTGGTACTCGACTACCGCGACGAGTGGAGCATCAGCAACTCGTACTTGGAAAACAAACGACTCGGCTGGCTGTCGCGGACGTGGCAGCAGCACCAGCAATGTCTTGTCGTGCGAGCCGCGTCGGCGTTGATCGCGACGACTCGACACAGTGCCGAGTCGCTGCAAGAAGTCGCGCGCGCGGCGAGCAGCCGACCACTCGTCACGCACATTTACAACGGCTTCGATGCCGAAGATTTTCACGACGGAACTCCGCCGCTGCCCGATCCGCTGATGGACTCGGCGAGCGCCGCGACTCAGCCGTACAAGCTGGCCTACATCGGCACGCTCTGGAATCTGACGTCGGTCGAGCCGGTCATTCACGCGGTGCGACAACTCGCCGAACAATCGCCCGACCTCGCCTCGCGACTCGAATTGCACTTCGTCGGCCGCCGCACCGCCGCGCAAGACGAGTGGCTCGATCAACTCGGCCCGCTGCCTTGCCGAGTCGTTCGGCAAGCGTACCTCGATCACAACGCCGCGTTGCGTTTGATGCGTTCCGCCGACGGCTTGTGCTTATTGCTTTCGGACCTGCCGGAAGCAGGCCGAGTCGTGCCGGCGAAGATGTTTGAATATCTCGCGGTTCGTCGGCCGATCTTCGCGATCGTGCCTCCGGGAGAAGTCTCATCGCTGCTGCAAGATTGTCCGTTCGCGTTCGTGCATTCACCCAGCGACATCGCAGGGCTTGCTCGTCGGCTCGGTGATGAGATCGAACGACAGCGACTCGGCGTCTCGTTGCCGACAGGCTCGTGGGACGCATCCGCGTTTGAACGACGCCGACAAGCGGAGCAACTCGCCGGGTTATTGAATTGTGTCTCCACCGTAGGTCAGCCTTCCCAGGCGGACCCTCCCGGCGCGAACGTTTTCAACATCACAAGCCCATCCGAAAAATTGGCGAGGTTTCACCTCAGACCATGAGCCGGCACGCGCTAGCGTCCGGTTCGAGAGTTCATCGACCTTCCGAACCGGACGCTAGCGCGTTCCGGCTCATCAAGCTTGACACACGGTGTTCGAATTTCGTGGAACAAGGAATCTAGTCAGGCTGGGAAGCCTGGCCTACGAGAAAAACATGACTGCGTTCGCCATTTGGCAATTGATCTTTTGGGTGAGTACTCTCGGCGTCGCCTACATCTGTGTGGGTTACCCGCTGCTGGTGTTCGCGATGTCGCGATGTCGGCCGCTGAAGACGATCAAGCTGCCGAACACACAAAAGTTGTCGGTGCTCATCATCGGACACAACGAAGCGGGTCGGCTACTGAAGAAGATCGCCAGCGTCCTCTCTTGCGATGATGCTCACTTGATTGAAGAGATCATCGTCGCTTCCGACGGCTCGACCGATGACACGGCCGAAGTGATCGCAACTCTTCACGAACCACGGGTCAAGCTCATTGAATTTGCCGAGCGGCGCGGCAAGCCGTCGGTTTTGAATGACGTCATTCCGCAATGTCGTAATGAAATCGTCGTGCTGTCCGATACGCGACAGGAACTTGATTGCCGAGCAATCGCGGAACTGTCCGCGAACTTTGCGGACGCACAGGTCGGTGTGGTCTCTGGAGAACTGGTCTTCCGTGCCGAAGACAATACGACGACGGCCTCACACGGCGTCGGCTTTTACTGGCGGTACGAGAAATTCATCCGCAAATCCGAGGGCTGCTTCCGCAGCGTTCCGGGCGCGACTGGAGCCTTGTACGCACTGCGGCGCGATCTGTTCCGTCCAATTGCACCGCAGACAATTCTGGACGACGTGGTCATCCCGATGCAGGCCGTGACCGCAGGCTATCGCTGCCTGTTCGAGTCTTCTGCGATCGCGTTCGATCGGCCTTCGGATTCGACGGCGAAGGAATCGATCCGCAAGCGTCGCACGATTGCCGGAGCGGCTCAGTTGATCGTCAATCATCCCGGTTGGCTGTTGCCGTGGCGGAACCCGATTTGGTTCGAGTTCGTCTCTCACAAACTGGCTCGATTGGCGTCGCCGTTGTTATTGGTCGCGGCCGCTGTCGCCAACTTCGAACTGGCGAGCACTCATGCCGCTTACGCCGTACTGATGACGTGCCAGGTCACGTTTTATGGTTCGGCAATCGCTGGCTGGATGTTTCAACGCTCCGGGCATCGTTCATCGCTGTTCGGAGCGCCGCTGATGTTCTTGTCGCTCAACGTGACCACCGTCGCCGCACTGTGGGACGCGCTTCGCGGCCGATTCCGTGTGACATGGCAGCGATCGTAACGTGGGCGGACTTCGCCGAAGTCCGCAAGCGGCAACGATCAGGCGACGTCAACCACAACCGATTTCGGCCCACCTCTTAGACGGATCGCACAAATTAGCCGCGCGGCGCTAGCCCCGGTTTTTGCGGCACGAACCGGG
>JAYVQJ010000137.1:0-2863 GCA_043777235.1 Planctomycetia bacterium | reverse complement strand
ATGCCATGATGAAACCGTCGAAGGGGCAAGCCGCCTGCTCGACGAATGATCGGAGCCTGTCATACTGACTCTTTCGGGATCACGGCCGACGTTTTGTGACGGTGTGAGCCGCCGCAATTTTCTCAGCGCGGGTGCTCTGGGGTTCGGCGGCCTGGGTCTGGCTGATCTGCTCCGGCTGCGCGCCGAGGCCTCGCCGTCGCGGACGATACCGAAGTCCGTGATTCTCATCTGTTTGCCCGGTGGTCCTAGTCATATCGACATGTACGATATGAAGCCGGACGCGCCCTCCGAATACCGTGGCGAATTCCGGCCGATCCCCACCAATGTTCCGGGGCTCGACATCTGCGAGCACATGCCGTTGCAGACGCAGATCGCCGACAAGCTGGCCGTGGTTCGCAACCTGACGTTCACGCAGCCCGATCACCAGATGCACGAGGTTTACACGGGCTTCCCTGCGGCTCCCAATGCGCCGTTCCTGTCGCCGCCGATTCGTCCGGCGGTCGGCTCGATCATCAGCAAACTGCGCAGTGGCGAGCGCTCGCTGTTGCCGAACTACATCAGTCTGGGAGGCAGCGATTTCTACAACGTCGCCGCTTCGGAAATTCCGATGTACCTCGGCCCGGCGCATGCCCCGTTCGAGCCGAAAGGGGAAGTCGTCGGGAACTTGGAGTTGAAGAAAGAAGTCGGACTGAGCCGCCTCGGTGATCGCCAATCGCTGCGCGGCACGTTCGATCAACTGCGTCGCGACTTGGATGCCACGAACCAGTTAGAGGCCGTCGATTACTACAACGCGAAGGCCATCGACCTGCTGACGTCGCCTCAAGTGCGAGCCGCCTTCGACATCGAACAGGAATCGCCGGAGACGCGAGCGCTCTACGGACCCGACACGAAGTTCCAATGGACCTATCAAGCCGGCCACACTTGGCACGCGTCGCGGTTCCTACTGGCTCGGCGGTTGGCCGAGGCGGGTGTGCCGTTCATCACGCTGACCGAAGGAGGCTGGGACGATCACGGCAAGGTCAACGCCGCCTCGCCCGTCGGCAACTGCTTCGAGCGGCTGCGCGAGAAGCTGCCAGTTTACGACCGCTCGATCTACGCGCTGATCACCGACATCTATCAGCGCGGACTGGATCGAGACATCGCCGTCGTCGTGTGGGGCGAATTCGGCCGCACTCCGCGGATCAACTTCGCCGGCGGACGCGACCACTGGCCCCGCTCCGGCTTCGCACTCTTTTCAGGAGGCGGATTCCGCACAGGTCAGGTCATCGGCAAGACCGACGCCCGCGCCGAACGACCGACGAGCAAGGCGTACAACCCACAAAACGTCTTCGCCACGCTCTATCACTTCCTGGGCATCGACCCCGACCAATCCACCTACCGCCACCCCAGCGGCCGCCCCCTCCACCTGCTCGATGACACCAACCAGATCACTGAGTTGGCGTAGCGCCGGCGGCCCAGCGGTTCAACCAGACTCGGACAATGCGGTGACTTCACAGCCCTCCGTGCCTATCGTGAAATCGTAAATCACTCGTCGCACGCGCCGCTTTGTCCGTGCGGGATAACCCGGATCTGAGTGGCACGCCCTGAGTCATCGAAGGGGGTGTCGAGAAGAGGAACACGCCCTTCCCGATGGTCAGAGCACGCCACCCGTCCGTCGCCAATCGAAGCCAACTTTCGGCTCGTCGTAGCGAGTGATATGCTGGCGTCATGCTCAAACCGCGTGCTGACGTCGAAACTTCGATTCCGAGTTTCTTCTACGAACAGCGAACCGCGCCGGATGTCGTTGCTCGACGGGATTGGACTCGAATGTGGTGGGCAGAGGCTCCCGCAAAATACGAACTTGTCATCAGTCCCGCCGTGATCGGCGAATTGTCGCTGGGCATCCCTGAACGAAGCGCCGAGCGACTGGCATTGATCCAAGATTTGCCGCTGCTCACCATCGAGGACGAGATCGCTGAGATCGTCGAGATTTACATTCGGCAGAAGGTCATGCCAGCCGATCCTTCGGGTGACGCTCTGCATTTGGCCATTGCGTCGTTTCACAAATGCGATTTTCTGGTGACCTGGAATTGCCGACACATCGCGAACGCCAACAAATTCGGACACATTCGTCGCGTCAACACGAGTCTGGGGTTATTCATCCCGGCACTCGTGACACCTTTGGAACTTCTCGGAGTCGATCATGAACCCAATGCCTGATCCCGTCATCGACGAGATTCGCGAAATTCGGCACCGCATCTCGGCGATGTGCGATCATGACCCAGCCAAGTTGGTGGCGTACTTCCAGAAAATTCAGGAGCAATACGCCGATCGTCTCATCACGTCGCCGCGATTCGCGTCACCAAATACCGCCTCACAAGTCGTTCAAACCGACACGGACAAAGCGGCGGACTCACGACCTTCAACACCAGTCTCCAAATCCTAACGCTCTCGGCCCTACCGCCAGTTTGTCCGTACCGACGGTCAGGTGGCACGCCCTGAGTCATCGAAGAGCGTGGCGAGAAGAGAAACACGCTCTTCGCGATGTTCAGAGCGGAATACGCCTGCCGGGCGGGAAGCTCGGAGCCAAGCCAGGCCCTCTGAGGATCGACGAACGAATGCCCCAGTGACCGTTCGTCGCCAATCGAAGCCAACTTTCAGCTCGTCGTAGCGAGTGATATGCTGGCGTCATGCTCAAACCGCGTGTTTATGTCGAGACTTCGATTCCCAGCTTCTACCACGAGTTGCGAACAACCCCGGATGTGGTCGCACGTCGGGACTGGACTCGTCAGTGGTGGGAAGAGGCATCGGCCAAGTACGAATTGCTCACCAGTCCGGCAGTCATCAATGAATTGTCCGCCGGAATCCCGGAACGAAGTGCTCA
>JAYVQJ010000136.1:0-2864 GCA_043777235.1 Planctomycetia bacterium | reverse complement strand
ATGACTCGAACCGGACGCTGATGACTCGAACCGGACGCTAGCGCGTGCCGGCTGATTTCTTACTTGGCCACCAAACCTTTTTCCAACACCTTCAATTGCTTCTTGATCTCATCGTCGGAAGGGAATTCGCCGGTCGATTGCTGCTTGCGGAATTCGGACTCGAAGCCCAGCAGGCGCGGTTCGACCGACATCCGAACGTCCGGGGTCAGCCGATCGACGAACAACACGCCGTCGAGATGATCGGTCTCGTGTTGCACGACGCGAGCCGGCAGATCATCGAGGTCCATTTCAAAACCCTCGCCGTCGAGATCGAACGCTTCGACGACGATCTCTTCGGCGCGGTCCACGGTCGCGTACAAGCCGGGCAGGCTGAGACAACCTTCCTCACCGGTCGTGGCCCCTTTGCGGCGGCGAATGCGCGGGTTGAGGAATACGATCTCCTCGTCGACTTCCAGCGGATCGGCGGTGACGTTGACCACGAAAAACCGCAACGGCAGCCCGACTTGATTCGCCGCGAGGCCGATCCCTTTTGCCGAGTACATCAGCTCAAACATCTCGCGGATCGTGGAGCGCAGTTCGTTGTTGATCGACTGGATCGCTTTCGATTTCCAGCGCAACGCGGGATGACCATATTTCACAATCTGCATGAGACGACTCGGAGAAATCCCGACGGTCCGCTGCAATTGATGGTCAAAGTCGATGTCGTTTCCTGGACTGACGGTTGACGGTGAAGTCGGAACCATCACCGGCGACGGCGCGGGCTTCTTCATGTGGTCCACCGGCTGAGTGATCGTCACCCCCAGCGCAAATGCCCAGCTTTCAACTCCCCAGCGAGCGGCGGTTTCATCCAACGCCAAGTTGTCGCGGAGTTGCCGCACCATTTTGGCGGCGACGACCGAGAGCGGCATCCCGCTGACCGAGTTGCGGAATTCGTCGGCGACACCCTCACGCAACGCGCTGACCAAGATAAACATCTCGCGCTTGTGCTCGTTTCGGAATACGTCCTTCAGCATCCCTTCGAGACGCTTGGCATCGTCGCACAGTCCGTGACCATACTGCGCGACGAGTTCAGAAAGTTTTTGGCGGGGTAGATCGTGCATGGCGGCATTTCAATAGGGTTGTCGGCGCATAATTTGAGTTCGGAATTCCGAAATGATGTCGCGGCGGGCGATTATAGCCGTCGCGGAATCGTGGTCGAGCAGCCACGAGTTTGGCACAATCCGCCGACTGACGTGGGGCACGTTGTCAACGTGCCCGTCCTGAACTGGCACGTTGAAAACGTGCCCCACGCGAGGCCACCATGACAGTCCTGTTCACCGACCCGCTGTTTCTGGAACACGACACCGGCCAGCATCCGGAGAAACCGGAACGGCTGCGCAGCATCACGGCGAAACTCACCGCACAAAAGCTCGATCAAGCGTGTGCGAAAGGGGAGATCGCCGTCGCGACGCAGGAACAACTTCAACGAGTCCACTCGGCCGGGCACATCGGCCGAGTCGAACGTTTCTGCAAAGACGGAGGCGGGCGCATCGAAGCCGACACCGTGTGCAGCCGGCGCTCGTTCGAGGTCGCGGTCCGAGCCGCCGGCACCGCTTGCGCCGCGGTCGATCAAGTGTTGAAAGCCGACGCGAAACATCGCCGAGCGTTGTGCCTTATTCGACCTCCGGGACATCACGCGCTAGCCAACGATCCGATGGGGTTTTGCTTGTTCAACAATGTCGCAATCGCGGCAAGGCAGGCTCAGACGCACGGGCTGCGGCGAGTTCTGATCGTCGATTGGGACGTGCATCACGGCAACGGCACACAGGACATCTTTTACGAAGACGGTGAAATCCATTTCTTCTCAGCACATCGCTCACCGTTTTATCCCGGCACTGGCGACGCGGAAGAAACCGGCAAAGGGAAAGGTCTCGGAGCGATCTTCAACTTGCCGTTGAAGTTCGGCACCGCTCGCCGCGAGTATCTCGCGCGGTTCGAGACGATGCTGACCGACGCCGCGAAACGCTGCCGGCCGGAATTGGTGTTGCTCAGCGCGGGCTTCGATGCACACACGCAAGACCCGATCGGATCGCTGGGCTTGGAGACGGAAGACTTCGAGACGCTCAGCAAATTGGTGCTCGGTGTCGCGAAGGAACATTGCGGCGGAAAAGTCGTGAGCCTGCTCGAAGGTGGCTACAACGTCGCCGCGCTGGCGGACTGCGTCGCGCTGCATCTCAGCGTGATGAACGGCGAGTAACTCTGGAGTGCTGCGGCTCGACGCAGCCCTCCATTCAATTGGAATGACGACGTTGATGACCAGGACAACGGTGATTGTTCAGCAGATTTTCGTAGCGACGACTTCTGGACTTTGACAGCCGCTCTTTCAAATGAATGGAGGGCGGTGTCGAGCCACCGCACTCCAAGGCTAAGACGTCGCGACCTGGATGCGTCGCGGTTCCGGCTTGTCGGCTTTCGGCAGCACGACTTCCAACACGCCGTTGTTGAGCTTCGCGGCGATCCGTTGGTGATCGACTTCATCGCTCAAGATGAACGAGCGGAGGAAGTCGCCGGTCTCGTACTCTTGATGCAGCAGCCGAGCGTTCTCCGGCACCGACGGTTCCATGCGGCCGAAGAGAGTCAGCTTGTTGTCCTGCACTTGCAGTTCCAACGTGTCGAGCGACACGCCAGGCAAGTCGGCTCGCAAGATCAGCCCTTCGTCGGTTTCATAGATGTCGATCGGCGGCGTGAAGACGAGTCGCTCGACCGGCGGATGCGGGGCAGGGGCGTTGCCGTTCTTCGCGGTCTGAGTCAGTTCGGTAGTCATGGCAATCACCTTAAAAGTAACCCGAAGCGTGAGCGAGGGCGGGCGCTCGACGCATCGGCGG
>JAYVQJ010000135.1:0-2866 GCA_043777235.1 Planctomycetia bacterium | reverse complement strand
CGTATCTCGAAACGCTGCCGGCTGGTCCAAAGCTTTTGGAGTTGGTGCAATCGCTGCGGCGAGTCGGGTGTACCACCAACGATTATCTCGTTGAGGTCAATCGGCGTTTGCAAAGCGAGGTTCGGTATCTGATCCGCATGGAACCGGGCGTGCAAACTCCCGAAGAGACGCTCACGTTGGGTTGCGGATCGTGTCGTGATTCGGCGTGGTTGATGGTGCAGGTGCTGCGGCACCTAGGGCTCGCTTCGCGATTCGTCTCCGGGTACTTGATCCAGTTGATCTCGGACGTTCCCGCATTGGATGGGCCGTCGGGACCGACGAGCGATTTCTGTGATCTGCATGCGTGGGCCGAGGTGTACCTGCCTGGTGCTGGCTGGATTGGACTCGATCCGACGTCCGGCTTGCTGGCTGGCGAGGGGCACATTCCGTTGGCCTGCGCAGCCGATCCGACTTCGGCAGCGGCGGTCACTGGATCGTTCGCGTGGACTCCCGATCCAACGAAGTCGAACGGTGAAAAGGTTCATGAAGAGTTCTCGTTCGAGATGTCGGTGCAGCGGGTCGTCGAGCAGACTCGCGTGACGAAGCCGTACACGGAAGAGCAATGGGATGCGATCAACTCACTCGGTCGGCGCATCGACGAAGAACTCGAAACGCTCGACGTGCGGCTGACGATGGGTGGCGAGCCGACGTTCGTGTCGATCGACGAGCGAGAGGCTCCGGAATGGAACACGACGGCGCTCGGCGTGACGAAACGCAAACAAGCGTGTGAGCTGTTGCAGCGACTGCGGACGAAATTCGCTCCGGGTGCGTTGTTGTTTCACGGACAGGGCAAGTGGTATCCGGGGGAGCAACTGCCACGCTGGGCGTTCGGCTGCTATTGGCGGCGCGACGGTCAGCCGCTCTGGGAGGATCAATCGCTGATTGCGGACATGGACCGTGATTACGGATTCTCGTCCGAGTCGGCTCGGACCTTCGTCACGCGATTGGCCGAGCGGCTCGGAGTCGATTCCGCGTTCTGTCAGCCCGGCTACGAAGACGCTTGGTATCACCTGTGGCGTGAGCGGCAGTTGCCAGTCAATGTCGATCCGTTGGTGAACAAGCTCGACGACCCCGAAGAACGTCGCCGCTTGTCGAAAGTCTTCGAGCAAGGCTTGAAGCACGTCGTGGGTTACACGCTGCCGCTGCGGCGTGGGCCAACGGGTTGGGAGAGCGCCCAATGGTTCTTGCGGCGCGAGCACTTGTTCTTGATCCCCGGCGATTCTTCGATGGGCTATCGTCTGCCGCTCGATTCGCTGCCGTGGGAGGCTCCTGAAGATCGCCACCAGATCGTTGAACGAAGTACGTTCGCGCCGCGCGAAGCGTTGCCATCACGAGCAGACGTCGTGTGGCAACTCCCACGACGCAGCGACACACTAACCCGAAGCGTCAGCGAGGGCGAAGCGGGATTAGGCGTCAACCGCGACCTCAATCCCTCGCTGACGCGTCGGGTTACTTTGAACGCGGCCGACGATCATTCGCCGCTCGTCCGCACCGCGTTGTGCGTTGAACCGCGCGAAGGGCGGTTGCATATTTTCATGCCGCCGGCCGAGACATTGGAAGATTATCTCGAACTGGTCACGGCCATCGAAGCGACGGCGGCGGAACTCAAGATGCCAGTGCTGCTCGAAGGCTACAAGCCGCCGTCGGATCATCGCGTCAAGCATTTTCAAATCACTCCCGATCCCGGCGTGATCGAGGTCAACACGCAGCCGTCGAATACTTGGCAAGAACTCGTGGACCTCACGAACACGGTTTACGAAGAGGCTCGGCTGACGCGGTTGAGCACCGAGAAATTCATGCTCGACGGCCGGCACTGCGGCACGGGGGGCGGCAATCACATCGTGATCGGCGGGCCAACGCCGGCGGACAGTCCGGTCCTGCGGCGACCGGATCTGCTCCGCAGTTTGATCGGGTGCTGGCACAATCATCCGTCGCTGTCGTATCTGTTCTCGTCGCTGTTCGTCGGGCCGACGAGTCAGGCTCCGCGCATCGACGAGGCTCGCAACGACAGCCTCTACGAAATGGAGATCGCGTTCCGACAGATTCCCGACGACGGAGGCTGTCCCCCCTGGCAAGTCGATCGCGCCTTCCGGCAACTGCTGACCGACGTCTCTGGCAACACGCATCGTGCCGAGTTCTGTATCGACAAGCTCTACACACCCGACAGCGACGACGGCCGGCGTGGTCTCGTCGAACTGCGAGCGTTCGAGATGCCGCCGCACGCTCGCATGAGTCTCGTCCAACAACTGCTGCTGCGAGCGTTGATCGCGCGATTCTGGGAGACGCCGTACAAGCACAAGCTGGCTCGGTGGGGGACCGAGTTACACGATCGGTTCATGTTGCCGTTCTTCATCGAGCGTGATCTACACGACTTGTTGCACGAACTGGACGACACCGGGTATCCGTTCGACAAAGAGTGGTTCGACGCGCACATCGAGTTCCGATTCCCGTTGCTCGGCAGCGTGACGCATTGCGGCGTGCAATTGGAACTGCGACAGGCCATCGAGCCGTGGCATGTGCTCGGTGAAGAATCTGGACCCGGCGGTACGGCGCGCTACGTCGATTCGTCGGTCGAGCGTGTGCAAGTCAAAGTGAACGGGCTGACGGACGCTCGGCACATCGTCACCTGCAACGGTCAGCGTGTGCCGTTGCATCCGACGGGCGTGATCGGTGAGTTCATCGCCGGCGTCCGCTATCGAGCTTGGCAACCCCCCTCCTGTTTGCACCCGATGATTCCGGTTCACGCACCGTTGATCTTCGATGTGTACGACTCGTGGAACGGCCGTTCGATCGGCGGCTGCCAGTATCACGTCAAGCACCCCGGAGG
>JAYVQJ010000134.1:0-11243 GCA_043777235.1 Planctomycetia bacterium | reverse complement strand
CGTCACGCGGAGCGGTGACGGCTACGTAGCCATCATCGCTCCGCGTGATGAGCCGAGCGCTTCACACAGCGCAGTTATTTTCTGCGATCGGTATGAGTTTCTTGTGCTGCGCACCCAGCTTGATGCAAGCTGGGCCACCCGCCAATCAATGGCGCGGTGGCGATTTTGACGCCGAACCAGCCGCGCGCGGTCGATCACGGCCGAGAATTCACCAACTCATCCAGAAACTCGTTGGCAAAGTTTTTCGTTGACTGTAGTTTGATGCCCCGTTCCATCTTCTAGATCTTCTGTCGCGCAATCGTTGGGAGACTCTGGTGGGAAGAATGTTCTTGTGGGTTGACGACCCTGGCGGTAACGTCGAACACATTGCCGAGCACGGCCTCACCCCCGATGAAGTGGAATCGGCTTTTGAGGACATCGTGATCGAGACGACCAGCCGTTTGACGGGACGGCCCGCGATCTTCGGTGCATGTCCAAGGGCGACACGATCTTCGTGGCGTATGATCTTGAGACGGACACCGAGGGCAATGAATTCGTTGACGTTCGTACTGCGTACATCACCGAGGATTGACGATGACAGCCAAACCCGACGTCTCATCCGAACAACTCGCCCGCCTGCGGGCGGAAGACGAACAATTGCGCCCACTGCTCGAATCCGAGATGCCCGCCGTGCGTGAGGAATGGCGGCAGTATGTGAGGAGCCTGACCGGCGTGGTCTCGCGCCACTCCAAAGAAATCGACGAGTACATCCAAACTCACGGCCCAATGACCCGCCCGGAAGTCATTGAACGCGCGTTGAAAAAACTGCTCTCGGATGCCTGAGACAGACGGAATGGAAAACGGGATTTCGAGAAATGGCCTGCGTCCCCTTTCCCCTCACGATCTATTGGTTCGTGAAGTCGGCCAAGTAACGACTCAACACAGACGCAAGCGCGTCAGTCTTCGGCAAGCAAAAGAAACTGCCCAACAAGAAGGACATCACCATGAAATCAGGATGTCTCATCACTGGCCTTGAGCCAGAAATTGCGCTGCCTTATCCCGATCTCAGTTTTCTTGTGATTTTCCATAGTCTTTTTGCGAGACGGATCGTCCTGTCCGATAGCCACGGACTCGACAATGCTAACTTTCGACGATTCTTCGCCGAGAACTATGACCTTCTCGAAGACGAACGTTATGACGGCACAGCATCGCCCATTTTCTCCATCGCTGGAAAGAAAGGCCCAAAGCTCTGGAATGCCGTTGATCTTTGGCTTGGGCCTAAAGGCGATCGCGGAACACCCACCTACCTCACGTCTCTTTCACCGCGACAAAACAACGATCTCGCCAGGGATTATGGTGGACTGACTCGAGTTGGGCAGCGGAGAGAGAAATTTATAGAGGTGGCTGGCCCCACATACAAAAAGCATGTCGAAAGACTGACGGCGTACCTCAATCGCCATGAAGATTGTGTTGTCCATCGGTCCGCCGGCACAACCTTCTTTGAGTATGTGACTAAGCAGTTGGCTGGACTTGAGACAGCGCCGTTACTTCCAACTGACCGCTCCATCCTCGATGCAATCAGGCGAATCGCAGACGATCGTCCGAAGGGCTACCAAAGCCGTGAGCGTCTCCATGAGGCCATCTACGAGGACCGGCCACCTCCGCGAATTTGGAAAGGCAAGCCCCATCCAACTACTGACCAGATCCCAGAAGGTCACAAACGGCATGAATGGCGTATGTTTATCGATGCCCTACACAACATGCATCATGCAGCGCTTGCCTCTTCTCACGCAATTCTCTCGCCGCATTTCAGCATCCCCAAAGCACTGGCACAGGTCTCTTTGCCGGTTGCCCGTCAACAAACATCTACAAATATCAGGGTTCGGCTCGGAACCAAGCTGTACGCTGAACATCTCGATCTGAAGTTCGCCATCGCACTTAGACGTCAAGATGCTTTTTGGCAGAGCATTTTTAATCTGGAGACACACCCAGGCTGCTCCGACGTTCTGGCAGATCACCTAGAAATCGTCTCAGAAGAGTTCGCGAAGTACCTCAAAGACGAAAAGAAGGTGCCGCATTTGGTTCGTCGCAGCAAGGCGGAAATTGTGACAGAGAACGTGGATGTTTATGTGTCCGTAGGAGGGTTGGCCATAATGGCCTTCGGTCTTGTCTCCGTTCTTGAAAAAGGTCAGATAGCATTTGGCATGGGGGCACTTCTGTCTGTTCGCGAATCCGCACGAGCAGTAATCAAGAAGCTGTTTGGGCATCAAGAGATCATCAATCCAAACTTCAAGAGCTTCATAACAGAAGTCGAAAACCGAGCTGCGGAGACATGGAAGTAGGCGAGAGGAAAGTGGAAAAAGTCGCAGGAACCGAAATCGACTCTTCCCTCGAAAAGAGGATTGAACAAGGCCATGTCGAAACGTCAGAAACGGATCGCTCCCCACGCGAAGGAAGCGGTTGAAGCACGGTTGAAACTCCTTGACGCCGAACTCGCGCGGCTGCGCGAAGAGACGGGAACGCCGATTGGTTTGTTGCCGCACGGACTCGACAAGATCGTCGGCTCATTTCGTGGAGATGCCGACTTCGATGCCGCCATGAAGTTGGGAGCCAAGTGGCGTTCTTCCTTTCGGCCAAAGCAAAAATCAAAGTCCGCCACCGTTTAACCCCAACGCCATCGGCGTGGGCGCGCACGCCGATGGCGTAGCGGTTAGACATCTCATTTGACGCCACCCATCACGGATCAACCTCACCGACGACGCTGGCCACGTCTTGGAAGTCCTGGTTTCTGGTGAGTTCACCGTTAGACTGACGTGCGTTCGTCTTGGATGTCGTCCCTGCCCGGCAGGGATGCAAAACGCTGAGACTAAGGAGATGTTTGCCATGACAACATCAAGCACGCTGCCAGATCGCAATCGCGAGTTGGCTCGCCAGATCAACGAAGAGTCGCGGCGTGATCGCAGTTCGCCTTACGCGGGCAAGTTCGTGGGGATCGCGAACGGCCAAGTGGTGGTGGTTGAGGAGGACTTGGAGAGAGCGCTTCAGCGTCTCCGCCAGATTGAACCGGAATCTCAGAAAACGCTGTGTATCGAGGCCAGCGCGGACTATGACACCGTGGAAGAAATCTGGAGTCTCCCCTGATGGCTGAAGTCCTGACCCCTGACCGCTTCGATTCACTAACGGCAAGAAGACAACATCGCCCGGTTCATAGACCATAGAGCTGTTTCCAATTGTCGTAGATCGCGTCTTCGGGGTTGTCCCATTCTTCTTCCAGCCGCGCCAGGCCGAGGTCTGCGAATTCGTCTCGCTCGATTGTGGACGGATCGGCTTTCACTCGCACAACGATCTCGACGACCGTGCCGTCGGACAAGCTCAGCGGTGCGTCGAGTTCGACGGACTGCTTTTGATAACGGCCAGTGACGCGGATCATTTTGCTGCTCCAGGAATCGCGGCTCAAAGTGTCCTTATCTTGCGAGCCAGTCGAAAACGCCGCAAGCCGACTTTCGCCAACTTGACCACAGCTCGATGCTCACCAACGAGTGAGTTGTGGCGTCAATCCGCCGTCGCTCAGCTTCCCGGCTTTGGAGGGCGGCGATAAAAGTTCAAGGGCCGTTCTGTTGCCTCGATGCTTGGAGGGTTCTCTGTGTTGCGCGCGTTGCTGACAGGGGTGTTGCTGGTGTGGATTCTGGTCGCAGGGTCGCTGGTCTTTGGGCAGGAACCCAAAAGCGAACAGGAACGGTTGATCGCGACGATCAAGCGGATGGGGGGCGATGTCAGGATCGATAACACTCGACCCGACAAGCCGGTCGTTCAGCTCCATCTCTATGAAGGAAAGACGGCTGGCATCGGCCTCGAACCGCTGACAAAGTTGACCGAGGTCGATTGGATCGGTCTGCACGCCAGCGACATTACGGAGGCTGACTTGGTTTATCTCCAGCGCTGGTCCAAATTGAAGCGGCTGGGGCTGGTCGAAACGCGGTTGACCGACCTGAGCCTGGAAAACCTGCGCGGAATCACCACGCTCGATGAGCTGTTTCTGGGAGAAAATGCCCTTACCGATGCGGGCCTCGAACGCCTCTCAGGGTTGATCAACTTGACGGGACTCGGGATCGAGCAGACGAAAATTACCGACGCGGGCTTGGAGCGGCTGCAGCCGTTTCAGAAGTTGCAGTGGTTGCGCATCGACCGCAATCAGATTTCCGAGGCCGGCTTGGAGCATCTCCGACGATTGACCAACCTGCGATACTTAGATCTGTCGGGTTGCCGGCAAGTGCGCAGCTTGAAACCGCTCGCAGGCATGCCGCTGAAAACTCTTAAGCTGCCCTACCTCTCGCAAGTGAGTGACTTCACGCCCTTGCAAGGGATGCCACTGGCGGAACTCGATGCGGCGTTCTGCACGCTACCGGATCTGAAATTCACGCAGGGGATGCCGCTCACTTTCTTGAGCGTCTCCGGCGGTGCGAAGATCACCGACCTCGCGCCGTTGAGCGGAATGAAATTGACGCATCTGCGGCTCGACGGTTGCCGGCAAGTTCAAGACCTGTCCCCCTTGAAAGGAATGCCACTGGCCACGTTGACTCTCCGAGGCTGCTCGGTGCGCGATCTGACTCCGTTGACGGCGATGCCAATCGCTTCGTTGGATCTGCTCGGATGCAATGATGTGCATGACCTGACGCCGCTGGCAGGAATGCCGTTAACGGATATTGGTCTCTCGCCGGCGAACATCACCAACGACAGCCTCGATGTGCTCCGCCAATGCAAGACGTTGCGGAACATCGCCACCGGCCCGGGCGGCCAAGACCGCTACACCGCACAGAATTTTTGGAAGAAGTTCGACGCCGGTGAATTCAAGCAGTAATCGGCTCTTTCGCGGGCGGCTCAGCTTGCTTCTCTCCGAAGCTGGGCCACCTGCGATCTATCAGTTCGTGAAGCCGGCCAAGTAACAACGCAGTGAATTCGCTTGAGACCAATAAGATGTCCGCAACAGGATTAGGCACAACGTCCGATACTCCACGCGACGTCTACTTGGCGGCGTGTGCAGACATTTGCAGCCACTTTGCTGAGCGAGGATTTCGCTTCGCGAAAAGTGGTCCGCACGCTAATAAGAAGATCGGTGAGTTCCGGCTTCAAATTGGCTTTCAGTCAAGCGCCCGAAACATTGCTGGTGTTGGCATCAGAATGTGGATCAGCGGCAAAGTCTTCTCAACGAAGCTCAAAGAATGGCGTGCAAAGTATTCCGAACTCGAGCCGCTTGACTACGTGGCTGGTTGCCAACTCCAGAATCTCACTTCGTCACAAATCGAAACCGACTGGGATTTGGCAGACTCGATTACACGACCATCCACAATCCAAAGGGCCGTATCCACTATCAAAATGGTCGCACTGCCGTATTTCGAACAGTTTGAAGACTTGGAATCAATGATCCGCAAACTCCAAGATTTTGACGTCCCCGCAATGCCCATCAATCGAGTGATTGAGTTCCTGATGTGCTTCGCTGATCCGAATGCAGCACGAAATGCCGGAGCAAACTTTCTTGTTCGACATCCAGAGTTTGTCGCCGACTACAAACGAGATTTTTGTAGATACGCGGAGCGCGGACTTCAGTACCGAACACCGTCCAGTTATTCCCTTCAGTTGGCGTTCTCTTCGCACCTCTTTCAGCTTGGCGACCTTACGGAAGCGAGTGCATAACCGTCATCTGAAGCCACCGAAATCTCTCGACTTTGGCTACAGTGAATCTTGTGATCGGCAATGGGCCGATCAACGCTTTGAGTTCTGCCATCGAAGGACATCTTTCATGACTCGTCTCTCCTCGTTGCTGTGTGCAAGTCGTTTGATCGTTGCCGTTGCGGGCCTGCTGTGCGTCGGCCAGTCCGCGTGGGCGCAGGCACCGATTCCGTATGGCGAAGCCATTTCGCTCGAACAGGCCAAGAAGGTGATCGCGGCCGCCGAGGTCGAAGCGAAGAAAAACAGTTGGCCGGTCGCGATTGCGGTCGTCGATGGTGCGGGGTTCTTGGTGGCGTTTCAGCGTCTGGACAACACGCAATTGGGGAGCGTGAAAGTCGCTATCCAAAAAGCGGAGACGTCGGCCAAATTCCGTCGCCCGACGAAGGTGTTTGAAGAGACGCTGGAAAAGGGCGGAGCCAATCTCAAAATCCTGAAACTGCCGGACGCTCTGCCCATTGAAGGCGGGCTGCCAATCATCCATGAGGGCAAGATCATCGGCGCGATCGGCGTCTCAGGTGTGAAGTCCACCGAAGACGGCCAGGTCGCAGCCGCCGGTCTGGAAGTTCTCAAACCAGAGCCCAAGCCACAGGCCAAACCATAGAGGCATCTCACGCGCCTGTCGCGGAACTCGCGAGAGTTCCGACCTGAAGTCTCACGACTCGAGCGACAACAACCGTCTTCCACCTCCAAGGACAACGCACGAAGGGTGCAACTTCAAAACAGACGCTGCGGGTTACTTTTTAAGTGCCTCCCCTGGCCGCGCCGCGATGTTCACTCCGCTTCGAGTTGATCGGCTCCCAGGCACGCCATCGTGTAGAGCAGGCGTTGTTCTTCGCAGCGTTGGAGATAGGCGGGAGGCATCGCGGCGATCACGGCATCGTCGAACTCGATGATGAATTTTTGATTGGGCTTCTTACCGTTGAGTTCCATGATCGTCGCGGTCCAGCCGGCGAACGAGACGTCCGCGAAGTCTGGCGAGTTCACGCCCTCTTTCACTCGCACGCGCGAGCCGATTGCCAATTTGCCGGTGGATGAGTTGCTCATGCGGACTTGCGAACTCTCGCTGCGAAGGAAATTCTGTGCGGCGATCAATCGCCGCTGTGGAATGCACGCTGTGGAATGCGGGCGAACTATAGTTTTGCCGCACGGCATCGCAAAGCGTTTTGATCGAATTAGCTCGGCAAGCCACATGCTTGACGCTTCGCAAGGTCGCCGGGATGCTCCGCGTTGGTGAGTCGGATGCTCGCCCGCTCACGCGATCGCGATCATGGTTAGGGAGAGCCACATGCCTGAATCCTCTGCTGCAACCGACCGATGTTGGGTCGGCTTTGATCTTGGCGGCACGAAGATGCTGGCGGTCGTTACCGACGACAAGTTTCAGCCGATCGCCCGCAAGCGACGCAAGACGCGCAGCGAAGAGGACAACTCGACCGGCATGGGCCGAGTCATCAACACGATTGAACGAGTTCTCGAAGAGGCGGGCATTCCCAAAGAACGATTGGCCGGCATCGGTATCGGCTGTCCGGGAATGCTCGATCTGGAGAAAGGGATCGTGCGCGATGCGGGAAATCTCGGCTGGCAAGATGAGCCGGTGCAGGCACAGCTCGAAAAAGCGTTTGGTTGCCCGGCTGTGATCCTCAACGATGTCGACGCCGGCGTGTACGGCGAGTATCGCTTCGGCGCGGCCAAAGAAGCACACACCGCTCTCGGCGTATTTCCCGGCACTGGAGTCGGCGGTGGCCTGATCTACGAAGGTCGCATCTTTCGTGGAAAGAGTTGCTCGTGTCTGGAAGTCGGACACGTGCAAGTCATCCCCGATGGACCGCGATGCAGTTGCGGTCGGCAAGGTTGCTTGGAAGCGGTCAGCAGCCGGCTCGCGATCTCGGCCGCCGCCGCTCAAGCGGTCTTCCGAGGACAAGCTCCGAAGTTGGCGGAACTGGCTGGCAGCGACCTGGCCAACATCCGCAGCGGCATGTTGGTCGAAGCGATCAAGAAGGGTGACAAGGTCATCGAGCAAATCGTCAGAGACGCCGCCGGACATCTCGGCACCGCGATCGGCGGACTGGTGCATGTGCTCGCGCCGGATGTGATCGTACTGGGAGGCGGACTCGTCGAAGCGATGCCGGAGTTGTACGTCGAGCAAGTCACCGCCGCCGCGAAGAAATGGGTGCTGGCACCGTACTCGAAGACCTACGAGATCGTTGCCGCGAAACTTGGTGATGATGCCGTTGCCCTCGGAGCCGCCGCGTGGGCCGAGGCCATGACCGCGTCGTAGCGCCGACTGGCCACAAATTTTCGGGATTCGCGAGACAACCCCGCTGGAAGCGTGCCACGAGCGAGATCGGCGAGCCTTCATGAATTGCAACGAGGATCGGCGAAAGCGTAACGTATCGCGGCTTTCGCAATCTTCGCGACAAACCCGCCTGATCCTTCCCCAGGAGAGAACTCTGCGATGCGACTCGCGCCGCTTGGCGGAACAGATCGGCGAAGATGCTGGCGAGCGATTATTATCGGCGCTTGCGTAACGATTGCGGTTTCGTCGGGTATCGCTCGCGATGCCGCAGGCTCCGATCCGCAAGTCCGCGAATTTGTGACTGAGTCGCTGGCTGTTGAGCCCGCCGAGATCGTGCTGAGCAGTACCAATCGGCGACAGCAAGTGCTCGTGACGGCGAACGATCCCAGCGGTCGCGCGATGGACGCGACGGCCGTGGCGGAGTTCTCGGTCACTGATCCGTTGATCGCGAATGTCTTGAGCGGCAAGGTTCAGGGACTCAAAGACGGATCGACCAATTTGCGGGTCCGGTTTGGTGGACGTGAGGCTCAGGTTTTGGTGCGTGTTACCGGCGCGGGAGAAACTCGGCCGGTGTATTTCGCCAACGATGTCGTGCCGATTCTGTCGAAGTTGGGTTGCAACAGTGGCGGGTGTCACGGCAAGGCCTCTGGGCAAAACGGCTTTAAGCTGTCGGTGTTCGGATTCGACCCGGAAACCGATCACGCGGCGATTTTGAAAGAAGCTCGCGGACGTCGTGTCTCGTTGGGCAGTCCAGAGCGGAGTTTGATTCTGCTCAAGCCGACCGCGCAAGTTCCGCATGGCGGTGGACGGCGCATGGAAATCGGTTCGGCCGATGCTGAAATGTTGCGGCAGTGGTTGCGACAGGGAATGCCGCTGGGCCGTGACGATGCTCCGCATGTGGTTGCGCTACGAGCCAGTCCCGTCGAGCGCGTGTTGGGCTTTCAAGCCGCTCAGCAGATTCTGGCAACGGCCGAGTTCTCAGACGGCAGTTTCCGTGACGTGACCGATGCGGCGGCCTACACGAGCAATTCTGGCATCGCGGCCGAAGTCGATGCTCAGGGTCTCGTGCGAACAGGACGCGCGACGGGCGAGGCCGCGATCACCGTGCAGTACATGGGGCAGGTCGCGGCCGTGCGAGTACTCGTCCCGCGGCCGAACTCGGCGAAGACGACCGAGGCAACGTCATGGCCGACGAACAACAACATCGACGAACTCGTCTGGGCGAAGCTGCGAAAGATGGGGATCGAGCCATCGGGACTCGCCGATGGCGCGACGTTCTTGCGACGGCTGTTTCTCGATGCGATCGGCACGTTGCCGAAGCCGGACGAAGTGCGAGCCTTCCTCAACGATACTCGCGCCGACAAGCGAGCACGCGCGATCGACGCGTTGCTGGCACGCGACGAGTACGCCGACTACTGGACGCTGCAATGGGCCGACATCTTGCTGGTCAATCGCGACAAGCTCGGCGATCGGGGCGCGTTCGAGTTTCATCGTTGGCTACGCGAGCAGTTCGCTGGCAACCGGCCGTACAACGCTTGGGTGCGTGAGTTGCTCGTCGCATCGGGCCGCTCCGACGAGCACGGGCCGGTCAATTTTTATCGCGCGGTGCGAACGCCGGAACAACTTGCCGAAGCGGTCAGCCAGGCGTTTCTCGGCGTGCGCGTGCAATGTGCTCAGTGTCATCATCACCCGTTCGAGAAGTGGTCGCAGTCGGACTTCTACGGCATGGCCGGGTTCTTCAACGGCATCGAACGCAAGCCGGTGAAGACGGCCGCCGATCCGATCACCGCGCTGCCTCGGCCGAACGTCGAGCTTGTGTATCACGCCGGCTACCGCGAGACCCGAATGCCGTTGACCGATCAGTTGGTCGCGACAAGGCCGCTTGGTGTCGATGTTGCCGACGCGAGCCGCGTCCGGCCCACCGACGATCCGCGCGTGCGGCTCGCCGATTGGCTGACTGATCCGAGCAATCCGTGGTTCGCGCGGCTGGTCGCGAATCGTCTTTGGAAACATTACCTCGGCCGAGGTCTTGTCGAACCGGAAGATGACTTGCGATCAACGAACCCGGCGACGAACGAACCGCTGCTCGATTGGCTGGCTCAGCAAGTTGTCGAAAACCGTTACGACTTGAAGGCCGTGATGCGGCTGATCCTCAATTCGCGTGCCTATCAACTGTCCGCCGATCCGAACGACACGAATCGAGACGACGAACAGAATTTCTCGCATCACTACATCCGCCGCTTGCCGGCCGAGGTCTTGCTCGATGCGATCAGCGAAGTGACCGGTTCGCCCGAAGCGTTTCCCGGCCGTCCGCGCGGTACGCGAGCGATCGAGCTGTGGGACAATCGCCTGCCGTCGTATTTCCTCGACACATTTGGCCGCTCCGAACGGACTAGCCCGTGTGAGTGCGGTCGTTCTGGCGAGCCGACGATGGCTCAGGCTCTGCATTTGATGAACGCTCCTGAAGTCACCGACAAGATCGCGAACCCCGCCGGCCGCGTTGCGAGACTGTTGCAAGCGACTCCGATCGTCGATGACGGTGCGCTCGTCGAGGAGTTTTGTCTCGCGGCGCTTGGTCGATTGCCGACAGAAAAGGAACAACGTGTCGCTCGCGAGCTATTCTCCAAGACAACGCGGCCACAAGCGGCCGAAGATTACCTCTGGACTCTGTTGAACTCTTACGATTTCCTATTCGTGCGATGATGCCGTAGTTCGGACGCCTACGTCCGAACAATCGGCTGACCGGACGTAGGCGTCCGGGCTACGGAGACCAACCAATGCTCCCCAGTTTTTGTGATGGCCTGCCGCGCCGCGAGTTCTTGCGAGTCGGCACCGTTGGTGGACTGAGTCTCGCGAGCCTGTTGCGGATGCAGCAGGCGAACGCCGCAGACTCGGCTGCGAAACCGAAGCGTGACGTGAACTGCATCTTCATCTTCACGCTCGGAGGAATGCCGCACCACGACATGTGGGATTATAAAGCGGACGCGCCGCCAGAGATTCGTGGCGACTTCCAAGCGATCCCGACCGTCGTGCCGGGTGTGCAGCTCACCGATTTGCTGCCGCGCACCGCGCAGGTCGCGGACAAGCTGGCGATTCTGCGAGGCATGACGCACGGCGATTCGGATCACGGTCGCGGCTATCACATCATGATGACCGGCATGACTCCGGGGCCGGGCGATTTCAATTCGACGAAGAACAACAACGTGCATCCGTCGATCGGCTCGATGGTCGCCCGCATGACGTC
>JAYVQJ010000133.1:0-11254 GCA_043777235.1 Planctomycetia bacterium | reverse complement strand
CATGCGACGAACAAGCAGCCGACAATAGGCCGTCATCCCAAGTTCGCGTCCGAGTCGCCGAGTGATTCTTCCCAGCCGCCGGTTCCCAGAGCGTGATTTGTTGTCGCACGAGCGGCTCTGCCGACGACGGCGACTTATTGGCGAGATGAATCAATGCCAGCAACACATGAATCCGATCGCTCGGCCGCTGCTTCATTTGCTCTTCGACAAACGCGTCGAGTTCCGCCAACCGATCCGCCTCACGAGCCGCCTCGACCAACAGAAACGCGGACGACTTGACGATCATTGATCTGTCTTCTGTCTCCATTCCCTTGACCCCATTCCTCTGCCCACTTCTTATCCCTCCGGTCAGCATCCGCATCGACTTCACGCCGTCATTCGGCAACGACCAAACCCGCCAAAGTTCGTACCGCTCTTGAGCCGGCCGCGACTTCAATTTCGCTTCGAGGATCGCCAACACCGCGCCGGGATTCTCATCGGGATACCGATCCGGCCAGCGGGCATCGGCCACTTGAGCCAGTAGGTCGATTGCCTCACGAGTCAATCCGGCTGAGGCGTAGTCGGACGCAATTGCGAGCAACTCCAATCGGCGCAGATGCTGCCCGTCCATCGCGCCGGTTGCCGACCAGACTTGATCCATGTGCCGCAGATGCGACGAGATTGTCTCCTTCGCTTTGTCCGTTTGCTGCTGGTCGAGTTGCTGCTTCGCCAACCAACGGCGGAGATCACCAAGCGGATGCTCGTCGCGCGGGAACGCCTTGCTGACCGGCGCGACCCATTGCTCAAACAGTTTCGCGATTTGCTCTCGCCGTTCAGTCGACGGCGCGAGCAGCGACACGATCTGTGTGGCGATGCGACTATTGTGAAACGCGGCCTTCGACCAATCGTGCTGAGCGAGCTTCGTCAGTTCGGCGTCCAATCGTTGATCGTCATTCGTCAGCCGCGCGAGCAGCAGATGCATCAACCGCAGCGCGAGCGGATTGGTGGCAGTTTTGTCGCGCTCAGCCAATCGCTGCGTGAGGGTTTCGATGCGTTTCTCGGCCACAGCCAATTCAACCAAGCGCAGAGCGAGGCTTTGTGGACGAGCCGTAGCCCGGACGCCTACGTCCGGTCGCTCGTCGGATCGTTCGGACGTAGGCGTCCGAACTACGAACTCCTTAACCACGAACACGAACACTTCGTCCGGCCGATTCGTCGGCAGCACGCATTCCAGCAGCGTCGCAAAGATCGCATCGGCGGCGACGTTCTTCGCCCGCCATTCGGGTTCGAGCGTGTCCCAGGTCGAGAGGATGTCTTCGGCAAGGCCACTGTTCGAGAGGAATTGTTCGTTGAGAAACGCCGTGCCCCGATATCGAGGAGGATCGCTCGGCAAACTTTCGTCGCTCGCGAATTTCGGCTGGAATGGTGCCGTCTTCGGCCAGTTGATCGTGTCGCGGAAGATCGCCAGCGAGAGATCGGGCATCTCGGCATTGAGCGTCAGCCGGCAAAGCTCACGAGCACGATGCAGCCGAGTGCTGGGCCAGTTGGCGGACCAAACAAAATCCTTGCCCAACAGCATCGGCACGGTTTCTTCGGCCGAGCGAGGCCGCAGGACATCGACGGCCAACCGAGTCCACAACCTGCTGGCGAGCTCCTTGTCGCCAGCCTTGAGCGCCAACTCGCCATGCTCGCGCAGGATCGCCCATTGGAAACGCGGGTCGAAGTGCAGCGATGCCGACTCCGTCGCAAGTTCCGCCAGCTCTTCGCCGAGTTTTTTGTGTTCATCGCGTGCAAGGCATTCGCGTGCGACGAGCCACAGGCCGAGCTGCGGATGAAAGCCCGGCGGCGCGGTGCGAGAGGGCTTGGTGTTGAGCGATGACTTCACCACCGCGGCCAGTTGCGAGAGCGAGGTTCGCTCGGCATTTGTTTCCGGTGCGAAGAGTTCGCTAAGCGATAACAGAATGGCGAGCGACAATTCCGGAGGATGGGCACTCTTGCCCGTCCCGTCTTTGTGGTCGGCCTCGGTCTTGGATGCCGAGGACAGACGGGCAAGAGTGCCCATCCTCCACTTGGTCCACAGCTCTTTGTCCTTCGCCGCCTCCTTCAACAGCGGCACGAATGGGCTGTCGAGCCGCAGGCTTGCCAGCGAATCGCCGGTGACATGTGTCAGCAAATCGACGCGAGACGCGGACTGAGTGACGATCTCCGGCAGCATCTCCGGCTTGATCGCCGCCAGCGAATTCGCGAAGCGGCGGTCGAGTTGTTCGAGCCACGTTCCGCCGTCGCTGTTGTTCGCTCCGGGCAATTGCCAGCGAGTGATCATCGCTTGAGCCAGCCGCGCGGCGACGTAGGGTTGATTGATCTCGGCCGTGATCTTCGCCGCATCGACGAACAGCGGGCTGCCGGCTTGCCGAGTCAGCTCGTCGGGATTGTCCAACCCCGCCAGCATCCTGTTGACGATCCGTACCGCGAGTTGCTGCATCGCCGGCTCTTTGCTGTACCAGCGGCAATGTTCGAGAACCGTCTCGGTGTCGGACGAGAGTTCGTAGATCGACACGGCGGTCTCGAATTCGCGCGCGTGAGCGAGTTCAACGCCGATGCCGCACGTCATCAGATCAAAGATGCGCTGATCTTCCACTGGCAGGACATCAAGCACCCCCCAAATGAACTTTAGGCGTTTGATTTCGGTTTCCGGAATCGTGCCGGCAACTTGGCGATTGACTTCGATCGCCTTTTCGTATTCCGCCCTGGCCACGGAGGCAGTCGCTTTGGGAAATTGGATTGCAACGTCGTAACGCTTGTTCGTAGTCATCGTGAGCAGCGCCGACCAAAGTCGCTTGGCCTCGTCGATCTTCCCTTGCTTGAGTCGGATCATTCCCAGCGTGATGTCTCCGCCGAACCTCCAATCGGGATGCGTCTTCATCGCGGCTTCGACAGCAGCGGCAAGTTCATCGAGCTTCTTTAACTGCGCCGCGAGTTCGATGGTGCGATGCATGATCGAGTCGATCTGCTTGCCGCTGTGCAGCCGAACGACTTTGATGCCGTACCAAGCTCCGGGAGATTTGTGCGACTCCGGCGGCACAGCCAAGTCACGCGCGATCGACCACATCTCTTCCTGCTGCCAGACCGACCCGCTCACGGCGAGCAATCTCGCGGCGAGCATCGGCCGGAAGTCGGGAGCTTCGCGGAACGCTTTCTCGAACAGGTCGATGATGAGCTTCGCTCGGATCGGCGGGCCTTCAAGCCGTGAGACGATGCGGCTGAAGAGTTCGATTCGCTGCTGATCGTTCACGGCGAGCTTCGACTTCAACACGATGCGAGCCAGCTCTTCGGTGTGGCCGAGTTCGGACAGGATCGCTTCCGCCTCGAACAGCACTTGAGCGGTCGCGTTCGGCAGTTTTTCGATCGCGAACAGGAAGTGCGGCACCGCGAGCTGTGCCTTGCCCGCCGAGACCAACGCTCGCGCGAGCGTCAGCCGGAACTGCGGATCGGGTGAGTCGCTGTCGGCCAATCGCACGAGCAGCCCTGTCTGCTTCTCCGGAGTCCCCGCCGCCCCATACAGCTCGACCAACTGCCCGAACAGTTTCAGCGATTGCGGCGAGCGGTCAAATTGTTGCTCCGCCTGTTCAATGAGCGGCCCCAATCGTCCCTGCTGACCCAACAGCGCGAGCGCCTTCGTGCGTGCCGTCGAGGTGGTCGTGATGACTCGCGCCTGTTGTCCGCCACCGAACGTCGATTGCTGCACGCTGCCGATCAGCGTGTTGGCCGGCGAGGTCCGTCGCACGATCTGCTCGGCAATCTGACACGCCTCGTCGATCTTCTTGGCTTCGATCCGTTCCTGCATCGCCTGTTGCAGGACCGCCAGATTGTTCCCCGCTCGCTGAGGCAACCGCTGCCGAATCGCCTCGGCCTGTTCATGCAACCCCAACCCCGACAACGTCGCCGCCAGTTGCTGTTCCTCGGCTGGCTCCAATTTCATCCCGAACAACCGCTCGGCCGCTTGCTGCACACGCTCCGTTCGATGCAACTTGCCGGCTAAATACACGGCCTGCTGCTCGATCATTTTGAGAAGCTGCCCATCCTTCGTTTCGATGCGGTCGAGCAGATCGAGCGCGAGTTCGTTTCGCTCGTGCTTGTGGATGTACGACACGACTTCAAGCTGCACGGTCGGGTGCAGCATCGCGTGCTCGAACAGTTCCTTCATCGCTGGCAATGCATCTGCAGATGGTTCTTGCCACGTCAGCAGGCTGGCCCGACACAAATTCGCGAGGAATGCGTCTCTTGGGCGATCAACCGATTGCTGGCTGATGCGGGCCAGATGCTCGCGCAGTTCGGATTGCCAATCTGGACTGCCGACTGAGAAGTCGGCTTTGGCTGTGTCCCATTGTCCGTCCAGCGCCATTGCTTGAAGCACGACACTCCGGACGCATCGCTCTGATGTTTGGATCCCAACGGGAAACGGCAACGTCGTGAGACCAATGTGATTTCGGGAAATCCACAAAAAACTGCCGTCTTGTGCGGCTAGCTGCGCGGGCGGCGCGTTCGACAACGCAAGACGTGCGTTGGAAAAGCTGGCACGGGTATCTCCCTGCCAATGGAGGAACATTGATGCTCCAAACGTCGGCGATGACTTTGGAATCCGAGAGTCCGCGAACGTGTCGATCGCAGCCGTCACGATCCGCAAGACGTTCTCTTTCGCAGCGGCCGAAACGACGCGCTGACCGAACGGCTGCTTGCTCAGGTCCATTTCGAGTTGCCGCCAAACGAGATGCTGAAGCCACCATGCCACGAGGCCGGGATCGGAGGGCCAGATCGCGCGCGCGGGAGTTAACGGCGGCATTGGCGGCAATGACCCTCGAAAAGACGCGGCGTATTTCGGCAGCATTCGCAGCGTCCCTTCAACGTCGCCGTCTCGGCAAGCACGTTGGATCAGCCATCCCAAAGCATCTGGACTTGGGGTTTTCGCTTCGACTTCGTGGAGCAATCGTGTGACGTCCTCCTTACGGTTCGCGCGCAAAAGTTCTTGGGACACCATTTCGATCAAGGGTGCCTCCGTCTGCCACATCATGGCGGCGTCGCACGCTTGAAGGTTCCGAAATGCGGCAACCAAGCGGTCAATCTCGGCGGTTCCCAGCGGCTGTTGTCCGACGACGTTTTGCCAAGCGTCCTGAATCAGCCAGTGATGGAATTGCCGCACATTCCAAAGCGAGAACAGCGCCAGCCACTGTGCTCCGGCGTCTTCGGGAACGAGAGCAAGCAACGTCATGCAGGATTGGTGTCGTGTCTTCGAATCGGGATCAAAGAACGTCAGATACACCTCGTCCCAGGCTCGCCGCAGTTGAGCGTCGCGATCAGCGGTCGCGATGGCCGACGATGCCACCGATTTTTCCAACTTGTCGTTTTTTCGTGTCAGCAAGATGAGACGGCGCACCGCTCCGACATCGGGAATCGGTCGGGGATACAGGAACCGCAGATGGATGCGGTGGACGCGAGCGGCCACTTTGGCTTCGGCTGTCGCGTCACTCGGCGTTGCGAGCAGAATGCTCGGAGCGTCGTCTGGCAGTCCGAGTGCGATCACTTGGTCGAAAACGACGTGAGCGTCGTTGGTCCGACCGAGTTGATGCAGAGCGAATCCCTTCCTCGAAAGGAATTCCCAGTTCTGGGCGTCTCGGTCGAGCCAGGATTGGGCGAGCTTCAAGGCCAGATCGAAATCCTTTGCGATCTTCATCGGTTGCGGCGTCAGCAGTCGGTCGATTTCCTTGAGCACCTTGACGGGATCGCGTTCGGATTCGAGCCAGCGGGCAGCAAGAACGTCGGCATCTTGATCGCGGCCGGATCGACGCAACAGAAGAATGAGATGCTCGTCGGTGTCGCGGCGACGAGTCAGATCGGCCAAACGCTTCTGATGCACGATCGCGGCGTCGAGGTCGCCGGTCGATTCGCTCAGGCTCACCATCCGCTTGAGCAACTCGATGTCGCGCGGGGCTTGAGGCAGCAGTCGCTCCAACTCGCGGCGAGCTTGTTCCGTGTCTCCCGCTTGCTCGTGAACCTGCACCAGCGCCAGCGCCGCATCTCGCGCCAACTTCGGCTCATGCCGCAACCGCTCCAACCGCTGAGTCAGCTTCGCGAACTCACCCGGGAAGACCGACAGCTCAGCGAGCTTGCGAACAATTTCGTTTCGATCGTCGGACTTCGCGGTTTGCTCAAACACCCGCCACAGGATTTCACGAGCCTCTTCGAGGGCGGATTTTTGATTTTCGATTTTTGATTTTTGATTGGGGGGATCGGATTTGAGATTTGAGATTTGAGATTTCAAATTTAGGTTCGGAGATTTGCGATTTGAAATCTGAGATTTGAAATCGGCTTCCGGCAATTCCATCAAGCGTTCCACCAACTTCAACGCCAGCCGCTTGTCGGCCACGTTCTGCCGAGACGCTCGCCGCAGGATCTGCAACGCTTCGGCGTTCTGATTGAATCGCAGGCTGACATCGGCCACGAACTCGGCAACTTCGGGATTCCCCGGAGCCGCCGCCAACAAATCCCGGCCCGCCTTCAACGCCTTCTCTTTGCGGCCGAGCTTCTGTTCGAGTTCGGCAATCGACCGCAACGAGTCGATCCGAAACCGCCGATCCAACTTCATCAACCGCTCGTAAAGTTCGACGGCCGAGAGCCACTGACTGTCCTGAGTCAGCATCTTCGCCGCCGCTTGAAGGAACACTCCGTTCTTCGGCGCGAGTTCAACGGCCTTTCGCGCCGCGACCGTTGCCTCGCGCAGCTTGTCCGCCGCTTCGAGGTACTTGGCGAGGCGGAAGAAATCGTGAGCCGGAGGGACATTGAAAAAAGGATGACGGCCATCGGCCATCGGCTTTCGGCCATCGGCCGGCTCTGCGTCTCCGCGTCTCTGCGTCTCTGCGTTCAACGCTTCGATCCGCTCGGTCAGCATCTCCGACTCCGTCAGCACTTTGACTTCAAGCTGCACGACGCGGTCGAACGTCTCCGGCGTGTCAGCCAGTGCGGCGGCTTCTTTGAGCGCCATCATCGCCGACTCGGCCTGCTTCCATTTACGGCGCAGTTCAGCCTGCTGGAATCGAAGTTCGAGCGACTTGCGATCGAGCTCACACGCCGCATCGACCGTCGTCAGCGATTCGTCACGGTAGCCGAATCGAGACAGCACCTCGGCGAGATGCGCGAGGTTGTTCGCATTGCGTCGCGGTTCCTCTGCCATCGAACGCCACGCCGCCAGCGATTCGTCCTTCTTGCCGGCGGAATCGAGCGTCTCACCAAGTTGCTCGCGATGCGACATCGCGTTCGGTTCGAGTTCGATCGCTCGCCGGAGCAACTCGGCCGCATCGTCCAACAGCGACTTGTCCGCCGACGCCATCAAGTCCGCAACCTGTGCCGCGACAACCGCATCCTTCGGCTTCGCCTCGACCAGCTTTCGCCAGATCGCCGCCGCCGTTCGTAGTCCCGCCTTCAGGCGGTCTTCTTCGTTGCCGATTCCGCCTGAAGGCGGGACTACGAACTGAGCGGCCTTGACGACTGCGAACCCCCAATCGCGGACATGATCCGGGTGATTCGGTTCGATGCGATCAAGTTGCTCGTACTGCGCGACCGCGTCTGCGAATTGCTGTTCGGACTTTAAGAGTTCGATCAACTCCAGCCGCAGATCGACGGACATCGGCGCGAGTTTGATTCCCGCTTCCAGCCGCGTCCGCGCGTCCTTCGGCCGGCCTTGTGAACTCAGCACGCGAGACAACCGCACGATCGCATCGAAGTCGTCCGGCCGCTTCGTGAGCCGCTCGTCGTAGTGCTTGATGAGTCCTGCCGTGTCGTCTTTCGCAAGGAACGCCTCTTCAACACGCCGCCGAGTTTCGCGAAACAGCCAGTGATCCGGCTTCAGTCCGCCGAGCAACCGATCCGACTCGGACAGCGCCTTGTCGAACTGTCCGAGCTTCAGCCGCAGATCGACGACTTCGAGTTCAAACTCCGACCGCCGATACAAGTCCTTCGTCGCTTTCGCGAGTGACTCGAACCGAGGCAACGCTGCTTCCCAATGTCCGTCGTCGAGCAATGTCTTCGCGATGAGTTCCGGCACGCGCGGATCGTTCGGCACGAGCTTCTCAAGCCGCGTCCAAACATCAACGACCTTCTCGCCGGGCGCGAGCCGCTGCTGCACTCGGCCCAGCGTTTGAAACACATCGAGCAAGTCCGTCGGAGCCGGCTTCCTCTGGATCGCCCGTTCGAGCGCCGCCGCCGCATCGGGCCAGCGATTGAGCGTCATCAAATTCTGTCCCAGCGAGAACGACGCCACCGCGCTCTTCGGCAGCAATTCTTCAGCACGCTCAAACGCGAGCTGAGCTGACTCGGCATCCCCTCGCGAGGCTTCGACCAATCCGACAACCAGCCATGCTCGGCCGGCATCTTCGTATTCGGTTGCCTCGGCCTTCTCACGCAGCCCAGTCACCAACTCATCGAGCGACTCGTGATCGACATGAAACTCGACCACCTTGTCGAGCGCGGTTCCCTTGCGAGGATTCCGTTCGAGCACCAGCAAGAATCGCTCGGCGGTCTTGCGAGCTTCTGCCTCCGCTTCGTCCTCATCTTGCGAAATCGCCGGCAGCGACACGAAGGCACAGAGGCAGCTCAAAACGGCGAAGATCAACGCAAGCAGGCGAGTATTCAAGGCGGGAATCTCCGAGCAAAACCGATCGTCTCGGCGAGTCTATCGCGAGCAACAACGACCAGCCAGCAGCGAGTTCGGCCGCCTGTTTCGCGGTCGATGATGCAAAAACAGCGATCCGTCTGACGGCTCTCATGAGCAAAACCGGCACTCGACCACCCCGGCGGCAACCGCTAGCATCCCCGCCCCTCGAATCATCCGCCTTGATGCCTCACATCTCTGCTTCTTCGGTTCGATCAACCGCCTACGAATTCGGCTCATGGACACTCGCCTCATCCGCAATTTCTCGATCATCGCTCACATCGACCACGGCAAGAGCACGTTGGCCGATCAGCTCCTGCTGAAGACCGGAGCCATCACGCAGCGCGAATTTCGCGAACAGATACTCGACGACCTGGACGTCGAGCGAGAACGAGGCATCACCGTCAAAGCGCGGACGGTCGCGATTCACTACACCTACAAAGGTGAAGTTTATGAGATGAACCTGATCGACACGCCCGGTCACGTCGACTTCCACTACGAAGTCTCGCGCAGCCTCGCCGCGTGCGAAGGAGCGTTGTTGGTCGTCGATGCGTTTCAGGGCGTGCAGGCTCAGACCGTCGCGAACGCCTACGCCGCGATCAACGTGAATCTGGAGATCATCCCGGTCATCAACAAGATCGACTTGCCGATCACGCGCGTCCCCGAAGTTCTGGAAGAGATCGAGACCGTCGTCGGGCTCGACACGACCGGCGCGTTGTTGGTTTCCGCGCGGCAGGGGATCGGCATCGAAGAAACTTTGAACGCGATCATCGAACGCATCCCGCCGCCGAAAGGCAAAGCGGACGACCCGCTGCGAGCACTCGTCTTCGACAGCAAGTTCGACATCTATCGCGGCGTCATCACCTACGTCCGCCTCATGGACGGGACGGTTCGCAAAGGCCAAAAAATCCTGTTCATGAAAGGGCAGTCGACCAACGAGGTGCTCGACGTCGGCCAGTTCTGCCCGGACATGAAGCCGTGCAATTCGCTCGGCCCGGGGCAGGTCGGTTACATCATCACCGGCATCAAAGACCTCAGCCGAGTTCACATCGGCGACACCGTCTCCGATCCGCTCAACCCACCGACCGAGCCGCTGGTCGGATATCTGAAGCCGCAGCAAATGGTCTTCTGCGGCATGTACCCGATCGAGGCCACCGACTTCGAAAAACTGCGAGACCAACTGACGAAGCTGAGCCTCAACGATGCCAGCTTCTCGTATCAGGCCGAGACCTCCGATGCTCTCGGCTTCGGTTTCCGCTGCGGATTCCTCGGTCTGCTGCACATGGAGATCATCCAGCAGCGGCTCGAAAAAGAATCGGGCGTCGATCTGATTCAAACCGCGCCGAACGTCACCTACGAAATCGTCACGCGCGAGGGAGTCGTCAGTCGGGTCGATAACCCGCAGGACGTCCCGGACGATGGCAGCATCAAGGAGTGGCGCGAGCCGATCGCGAAGGTGAACATCATCGTTCCATCTGAGTTCATCGGCCCGATCATGCAGCTCTGCGCCGATCGTCGCGGCATCTTCAAGAGCACCGAATTCCTCGGCCCGAAGCGCGCCCAGATCGTTTGGGAACTCCCGCTGGGCGAAATCATTTTCGACCTGCACGACAAGCTGAAGAGTGCGACTCGCGGCTACGGCACGATGGACTACTCGGTCATCGGTTTCCGCGAAGCCGACCTCGTCAAAATGGACATCCTCGTGAAGGGCAACCGAGTTGACGCCCTCTCGACGATCGTGCATCGCGGCAATGCCGAACGCCGCGGCCGATCGGTCGTGAAGAAGCTCAAGACCGAAATCCACAAGCATCAATTCGAGGTCGCTCTGCAAGCGGCCATCGGCGGCAAGATCATCGCCCGCGAAACGATCTCGGCCTATAAGAAAGACGTCACCGCCAAATGCTACGGCGGCGACATCAGCCGCAAACGCAAACTGTGGGACAAGCAAAAAGAAGGCAAGAAACGCCTCAAACAATTCGGCGAAGTCGAAGTCCCCCAGAAGGCGTTCCTCGCCGTGCTCAGTACCGGCGACGACGAGCGATAATTCTTCGGAGTGCGGTGTTGCCCTATCAGCACGACGCGCCAGCGAGTGACTTCCCGAAGAGACCACTCGCTTGCGCGTCGTGCTGAAGTCTCGTTCACCGCTCGTCGTCGCCGGTGTTGAGCACGGCGAGGAATGCCTTCTGCGGAACCTCGACTTCGCCGAATTGCTTGAGGCGTTTCTTGCCTTCCTTCTGCTTGTCCCACAGCTTGCGTTTGCGGCTGATGTCGCCGCCGTAGCATTTGGCGGTGACGTCCTTCTTGTAGGCCGAGATCGTTTCGCGAGCGATGATCTTGCCGCCGATGGCCGCTTGCAGAGCGACCTCGAATTGATGCTTGTGAATTTCGGTCTTGAGCTTCTTCACGACCGATCGACCGCGGCGTTCGGCATTGCCGCGATGCACGATCGTCGAGAGGGCGTCGACTCGGTTGCCCTTCACGAGGATGTCCATTTTGACCAGGTCGGCTTCGCGGAAACCGATGACCGAGTAGTCCATCGTGCCGTAGCCGCGAGTCGCACTCTTTAGCTTGTCG
>JAYVQJ010000132.1:0-2872 GCA_043777235.1 Planctomycetia bacterium | reverse complement strand
GGCGCGGCTGTCGGCATCGAGCGTTCCGATGCCGGTGGCTCCGTTCGCCAACAGGATCACCGAGTCGCTCGTACTGGTGTGTCCTTCGACGCTGATGCAGTTGAAGCTCTGATTGACCGAGACTCGTAGCGCGGCGTCAGCGTCCGCGGGAGTCAGTTCGGTATCGGTCAGGATCGTGCAGAGCATCGTCGCCATATTCGGAGCGATCATCGCGGCTCCTTTGCAGGCTCCGCTGATTCGCACGGTTTTGGTTCCGTTTGCGCCGCGTAATTCGGCCGATCGAGTTGCCTGCTTCGGCACCGTGTCGGTCGTCATGATCGCTCGCGCCGCCAATTCGAACGCGGCCGGAGTACACGCGAGCGCCGCCGCCGCCTGCGGGATGCCCGCTTCGAGTTTCTCCATCGGCAGGAATCGGCCGATGACTCCCGTCGAGCAGACCAGCACATCGTCGGCGTTGCAGCCCAGCGATTTCGCGACCGCTTCTGTCATGCGCCGAGCGTCCGCGAGTCCTCGATCTCCCGTCGCCGCGTTCGCGTTTCCGGAATTGATCACGACTGCTCGACCCGTCGTCCGAGGCACACGCTCGCGACAGACTTTGACCGGTGCTCCGCAAACGAGGTTCGTCGTGAACACTCCCGCTGTCGTGGCCGGACGATCCGAAACGAACAACGCCAAATCGAGTCGCCCGACATCGCCACGAACTCCGCAAGCGACACCAGACGTTTGAAAACCGAGAGGCAGTAAGAACTCAGACATGCGAAGAAGACTCCTGGGATGTTCGTTGATGTGATGAGTTCGCCAGCGACGCGCGGCTGGCAGCGATTTCGAGCGAGCGTCCGCGAAGTTGATCCAACAATCGAAGCTTCTCGATGATCGGCAGGGTCGTCAGTTTCTGGCGAAGTTCGCGTTTGCTCTTGAGGATTTCGCTCATCTCAAACGTCACGGCTTGTTCTCCAGAAATTGATGCTCGAAGTGTTCCCAACGTCCGACGAGGTTGTGGCGTGCCAGTATCGCATCCAAGATGTTCTCGTCGAGTGTTCCGGACTCGACAAACTGCACGAGTCGGGCCTTGTCCTTGGGGCGTCCCAACTCCAGTGCAATGGCCGCGAGATGCTCGGCGGAAAAGACCCGCGTTGATTCACCATCGACGTCCACTGTCCGAGCTTCGGTCAATGCTTCGGAAACAAGCGGGCCAGTCGGAGGCAGGAACTGCACCGGCCAATCTCCGATGACGATGTACTCCCCCTTGATGGTATGTCCGCGTGCTAGCAGGTAATCGAAAATCGGTTGCGGACTGTCGAGTAGACGACCTGGCTCCGGGCGAAACAAGACAAAGATGTCGATATCCAGCGTCGCGATCGGTTCCAAATAGAACGTCGCACCCACCGCGCCGCCGATCGCGTACTGGTCGATCACCTGATCCGCGCACATCTGATTGATGACCGAGAGAACTTGCTTCAGTGCCATGATTCATTTCCTGGTGACCGCTACCAACTGCTTTCGGAGTGTAGCCCAATTGGCCAGACGTTTGCCGAATGAAGTAGGATGGCCGCCCTCGGCCATCCTACGTCGCAGTCGCCAGTCGCAGTGCGATCTCGCAAGCTTGCAGGTAGCTCGGAACGTGCAGCACTTCATCGGTCGTGTGGATGCCGGACTGGCCGCAGCCGAGCGTCACGGTTGGCAGGCCGTGAGCGGTCAGCCAGTTGGCGTCGAGGCCGCCATTGCTGACTCGCGTTTCAGGTCCAAGACCGATCGAGCGGATTGCATCGCACGCGGCGACAACCGACGGTTCAGTGAGCGCAAGTCGGAAGGCTTCGTATTTGTGCTCGGCTTGAAAGTCGACACGGCCGGGTCGGTCGGAGTCGGTGCGGATTTGCTTCGCAGCTTTCGTGAAGGCATCGCGAAAAGCGTTGACGATTTTGAGTCGGAACTTGGGATCGTGGCTACGGGCTTCGGCTCGTAGCCGGACATGCGAGGTCACGACGTTGGTCGCGTCGCCGCCGTGGATGATGCCGATGTTGCTCGTGCCGCGATGCTTTCCTTTGACGATCAGTCCGTGCCAGCCGTTCGTCGTGAGGTCGGCAATCGCGAGACTCGCCATCGCGATCGCGCTGGCTCCTTGTTCGGGATGTGCGCCAGCGTGAGCGGGAGTGCCGAAGACATCAATGTGAATGTCGTAGGCTCCGGTCGCGGCGGCGTGAGCGGCTCCGCCGTCCCAGTTGAAACACAGCTTCGGGTTGCCGAGCGTTCGCGGTTGAACGTGACGCGCTCCGAGCAATCCGATCTCTTCCTGCACGGGCCAGAAGAACGTCAGCGGTGGATGTGGCAGCTTGCTTCTCAGGATCGTCAGCAGCGTGTTGAGGATCACTGCCACGCCGGCTCGGTCGTCGCCGCCGAGCGCGGTGTTGGGATCAGCGGACTTAATGAGCTGACCGTCAAGCACCGGTTTGGCTCCGACGGCGAGCGGCACCGTGTCGACGTGAGCCATCAGCAACCGTCGCGGGCCGCGTTTCGTGCCGGGGAGTTTGACGATCAAGTTGCCGACCTCGCCACCGGCCGAGCTGCGCTTGTTCGCGTCGTCGATCGTGACTTGCGCGTCGGGGACTCCGGCGCGCTTGAGCGCGTCGCGAAGAAATTGGACGACTCGTCCTTCCTGCGTGCTCTTGCCGGGGATGGCGATAAGGTCGGTGACGAGCTGGATGGCGGCGGCGTGGTTGAAGTGCGTCATGGGATCGGGAGTCTTTGGTGGTTTAGAAGAATGGCTCTCCGCCATTCGTGTTGATCATTGTGGCCAATCAGCCGCAGGGCGCTAGCCCCGGTTTGTTTTCGCTGAACCGGGGCTAGCGCCCTGCGGCTGATGAATGCGTTCCAA
>JAYVQJ010000131.1:0-11274 GCA_043777235.1 Planctomycetia bacterium | reverse complement strand
TTGGTCTTCGAGGTCCGCGGCCTGCCGACTCCGAAGTACAAGGGAGCGAAGATTCTCGAAACGGAAGAGAACAAAGGAGCTGACGTCGGTGTCATTTTCTACGGCACGGAAGGCTATGTGATTATGCCGAGTTACTCAGCCGGCATTGTCTTCGACAAGGACGGCAAGCTCGTGAAGGAGTTTACGGGACGCGGCGATCACTTCGGCAACTTCCTGGCCGCCTGTCGCAGTCGCCAGCCAAGTGAACTCAACGCCGACATCCTTGAAGGGCACCTATCGAGCGCCCTGTGTCATCTCGGCAACATCTCGTATCGGCTCGGCGAGCAGATGCCCGTCGCGGCCATCAAGGACCGGTTGGCCAACGACGTCGAAGCCCTCGGCACCTTCGACCGCTTCTCCGAGCACCTCGTCGAGAACAAAGTCGATGTCGCCGACACCAAGGCGTACTTCGGCCTCGACCTGACGCTCGACGGCAAGAAGGAAATCTTCACCGGCTCTCACGCCGACGCCGCCAACCCGATGCTCACCCGCGAGTACCGCAAGCCGTTCGTCGTCCCGGCCGAGAAGGACGTGTAGGTCAACAAGAATCACGCGCGGCATTCGATCATCGCCATCGAAAACCTGTCCGCGTCTCATGCCATGTATCGCCGGCCGGCCTCAGCGTTGAGACCGGCTGGCGTTGTTTTTTGGAGAAATTTCGCGGCTCAGCCACAGCAACCATGCCGGACAAAATCGTCTATCTCATGCGCGGTCTGCCCGCGTGCGGCAAGAGCCACATGGCGCAACGCCTTGCAAGTGACGCTGGCATTATCTTGGAGACAGATCAGTTCTTCGTGCGACAAGACTCCTCGGGCGCGACGATCTTTGACTACCGTGAAGAGCAACTCGCGGCCGCTCGCGAGTGGATCTTTGACCGATTTCAGCAAGCCATCGCGGAAGGCCGTTCTCCCATCGTGCTGGATCGCGGCAACGGACGGAACGCGGTGACTCGCCGCTTCGCCCGATATGCTGTCGAGCACGGCTACGTTGTCGAGTTGAAGGAGCCAGACTCCGACTGGTGGCTCGAAATCAAACGCTTGATGCGCGATCGCCCGCAGACCAACCCACTGCTCGCCGAGTGGGCCACGCGACTCGCTGAAATGAGCCGAGCGACTCACCGCGTTCCGCTGGAGATCATTCAAAACTGGATGGACGCTTGGTATCCCGATTTGACCGTCGAAGACATTTTGGATGACGGGCGCGCGGCAGAAGCACGTTGATCGCTTGCCTTCCAGAATGCAGACGGCGAGAACATCTCGTGTCGCGGGGTGAGCCAGGTAACGCCAAGGTTCCTCGCGTTTTCTAATCGGCTTCTCGTGGAGGTATCCCATGCTGATGCCACGAATCGGTGTTGTGGTTTGTCTCGTGTTTCTCAGTTGGTCCGCGAATGGCTTTTCCGATGAACCGGCGACCGTGCGGACGTACTCGAACAAGCTGACTCTTCTGAAAAACCCGTCGCCGTTGTTGGCAGACTATCCAGAGTTCGTCGAACCCATTCGCGAACTACGCCGCTACGAAGCTCCAATCCTCGTCAACGAACCGGACGCCGACCTCTCCGTCCGAGCGTGGCGGTTCTCGTACAACGCGCGCGGGATCGTCGAGATGCCGAACCGTCTGCAAGCCAAAGCGACCGCCGTCATCATGGTCCACCCGTGGGGCATCGACGACGGGCAAGGCTGGACCACTCCTGAACCGGCCGGAGTCTGCGACTTCTGCACTCCCGACAAAAATCATCTTGCCGCGCGGCACACGCACGAGGTCATCAATCCGTTTTTGAAGACCGCACGACCGAAAGTTCCGCTCGTGATGTTCAGCCTCCCCGGCGGCGAAGACCCGATCCGCAAGAAGGTGTACCGCTCGATTCGCGCGAAGCCGAGCGACTCAGACCGCGATCAAGGAGCAAAGGAACTCACCGCCAAACTGAAGAACTTTGAATACAAAGGCCAGCCGCTCGTCGAAACGATTGCGTTGTCGACGGACAACCCGGTTCGAGATTACTTCCGCCAGTTCCCCGGTCTCGACGCCAGCGCGAAGTACAACAACGCCGGCTTCTGGGAGCAGCCGATTCCGGTCACGAAGGACATCGACGTCGCCCCGAATGACGTCGTGATCTACGACTCCGAAGGCTACGAGCCGCTCAAGAAGTTTTTGAAGGCCAACGGTATTCGCCACGTCCTGCTGACCGGCTACGCCACCGACATGTGCTTCTGCAAGACGACCGCCGGCTACGAGAATCTCTCGAAGGACTTCAACGTCTTCCTCGTCGGCGATGCTTCGCTGGCAACTTTTCCGGCGAACAACACGCCCCGCTTCGCGACGAACGCGCACTTGTCGTTCGCCTCGCTTAACCAATTGGTCACGCAGATCTCGTGGGTGAAGTTCGAAAAGTAATCCAGCCGCTTCGGAGCAAACCGGGGTGTCCCGTGTCGGACAAGATGTCGAATTGAAGCCTGAAGCGCAAGCGAAGTTTCCTCGTTCGCCGGCTTCGCTTGCGCTTCAGGCTTGAATATCAAAGTGAAGAAACCGAGTTAGCACGAACAGATCGAGTTCAGCCGCCGTCGCAACGTCGTCAATAAGGCCATCAGCGAATCTGGAGGCGACAGCAACCAATCGCGAGTCAATTCGCGCACGAGGCATTGAGCTTCCGAAGTCAGATAGTCCACCGTGCTTTTGCCATCAACGCGAGCCTTCAGGCAAGCGGCTAAATGACAAACGGTTCGTCGCTCAAGGTCCAATTCAGAAGGAATTGGTAACTGACCTGTGGCCAATGTCAGGCAGTAGCCAGACCAAAAAACGACGACCATTTCCAGGAACTTGTCGAATTGCCTCGCGTGTTTGATCGACTTGAGCAGCAGATGGCTCAGAAAGAATCCAAGATCGAAGGCCGGATCGCCGAAGTGACCGGTTTCAAAATCGACGAGCACGAGGCGCGGTTGTGTACCGTCGTAGCCGGCTTCCGACGGAACCAACAGAATGTTTTTAGGACTGAAGTCGCCAAGCACCAGACAGACTGGAGTTGCCCACGTTTCGTCGATCAGTCGTTCGAGAGGCGGTCGCAGTTCGAGGTCTCGCTCGGCCATGTAGCGGTAGAACGGATCGAGCCGCAGTTCGTCGAAGATCGTGCGGTCGCCGAGTCGCTCGCGCAAATCGGCGTCACCGACCGTTTGAGCGTGAATGGTCGCGAGTACCACGCCGAGCCGGCTGGCAATCGATGGATCGACTTCTCCTTCGAGCAGGCAAGACTTCCAAACGAGATGCTCGCGCGGGATCGCCTCCATCGCGAACAGATAGTTGTCGTGATCCTCGAATCGCAACTTGGGAACGAGGCCCGGCGGAGTCACTCGCGACAGCACTTCGAGCACGTCCCGTTCTCGCCAGATTCGTTCTGGCTGACTGAACCACGCGGCTTGCGTGCGGAGTTGTGCTCGCGACTGTTTGACAACGAAGTCCTCGCCGTCGGGAACGGTGACTCGCATGACGACGTTTGAGACTCCACCGGAAAGAGTCTCGGCATGAGACCTCGCAGCGACGTCGGGCGACAATCGTCCGGTGCCGCGCAGGTAGTCGATCAAGTTGTCGGGACTGAGTTCGAGCATGTGGGCTCCGTGTGTCAAAGTGTGTTGTCAGCGTAGTCATTCTTTTGGAGAAGACGAGTCGGCAGGCGTGAAGCAATCTTGACGGTCGCGCGCGCGACTCATAGCATCCGCCTCCCAGTCTTGGGTTTTGAGGGGTCTCTTCTTCACGATGCCGTCTGAGCATCGAGCTTGCTGCCAACTGTCCGCAACGGAACACAGCGCATTCGGCAGAAGCTGTTCTCCCCTCCCGGCTCGGGATCAACCCTGTCACTGGAATTAGGCTCACGGGATGTGACGCCGATGCTTGTACGGCAACAAGGCCAAGCGCTGGTTGTTCACACCCCTGCCAAGCTCAATTTGTTTCTGGAGATTCTGGGGAAACGGTCGGACGGCTTCCACGAGTTGGAAACGCTCATGGTCACCGTCGGCCGCTACGATTCGTTGCGGTTCACGGAGGACGATTCATCTGCTTCACCGACGCGATCCGCGTCGGCAACGTCTGCGGCTGATCTGCCGCCGGGCATCCATCTGACTTGCCGCTGGGCTGGGCTTTCGGAGTTTTCTCCGGGACCAATTCCAACCGGCAACGACAACTTGGTGGTGCGGGCGGCGGAACTGTTGCGTGAGGTCACGGGCACTCGACGTGGAGTGTCCATCGAACTGACCAAACGCATTCCAATGGCCGCGGGACTGGCAGGAGGATCGAGCGACTGCGCCGCGACGTTATTTGCGCTCAATCGGTTTTGGAAGCTGGGTTTGCCTGACCAGCGATTGCTGGAACTGGCGGCTCGGCTGGGGAGTGACATTCCTTTCTTTTTGACGCGGACTTCGGCTGCCGTCTGTCGTGGCCGAGGCGAGATCATCGAACCCGTGGCTGCACCCATGAGACTGCACTTCGTAATCGCCAAACCCACCAGCGGGCTTTCGACCGCCGCCGTGTTCCGGCAATGCCGGCCCGCTTCGGCTCCGCGATCCGCTCGACCGCTCGTCGAATCGCTGCTGGCCGGACGACAGGCTCTGGCTGCTCGGCATCTTCACAATGCTTTGCAACCGCCGGCCGAGCAACTCAACTCGGACGTCGCTCGCCTACGTCGCACCTTTTCCCGCTTGCCGTTTTTGGGGCACCAGATGAGCGGCAGCGGAACCGCCTATTTCGGACTCTGTTCGCAACTCGATCAGGCTCAGGCCCTCGCTGGTCAAGTTCGTTCTTCAGGATGTGATGATGTCTTTGTGGCTTCGACCCAACCGTAGTTTGTGAGCTTCGTTTTCATTCAGTGAAGGAGTGCTGCCGTGGAAATCACCGAAGTTCGCGTGAAGTTGATGAGTGATCCCAACGATCGCTTGATGGGCTTCTGCTCGATCACGCTCGACAGCAGCTTTGTCATCCGGGATCTGAAGATCATCCAAGGGGGCAAGGGTTGCTTCGTGGCGATGCCCAGCCGCCGGCTGATGGACCGCTGCTCGCGCTGCCACACCAAGAACCATTTGCGCTCGCGTTTCTGCAATCACTGCGGCGGGCCACTCAGCGAAGATCGCTCCGCCAAGGACATGGACGGCCGAGCCAAGCTGTACGCCGACATCGCGCACCCGATCAACTGCGACTGCCGCGAGAAAATCCAAGCCAAAGTCATGGTGGCCTTCGAGCAAGAAAAAATCCTGGCTCAGCAAGCGGGCTACATCTGCCGCTACGACGACTACGGTGAGGACGACTACGACGATGAGCCGCTGACTGCAACGTTCACTCGGCGCGAAGCACCCAACCGCGAGGGAACGATCCGCTTCGACCAACCGCAAAGCGAGGAAGGCCCCGCCGAACCGCACGTGCTGAAAATGCCACAGACCGACTCGGTCAAGGCGACCCTTCACCACGGCGATGACCACGAATCGTTCGGCTCAGGAATCGACTGAGTGGCTGGCAAAGTAGCCGAGTCACTCCGTGACTCGAATTGAGCCACAGAGTGGCTCGGTGCGACTACGGTTTCGCGGACATCTCTTTGATGAACTCCCGCGACCGAGCAATGACCTCGTCGTTGATCCCCATGTGCCCCATCTCTGGATAGCGATGGAACGTGTGCTGTGCTTCGGCTTTTTTCAGCACCTCGATCATGGTCAATGCGTTCGCGATCGGCACTGACTTGTCGTTGTCAGAATGCAGAATCAGCAGCGGTTTTGAGGTCTTGGTCAAATGCTTGGTCGGCGAGGCGTACGCGCGGGCCTCTGTGGGATCGACTCCCGGCGGCGTCCACAGATTACCCCAATCGAGCGCGACCAGATCGTAGGCCGCTGCGACGCTGATCGCGGCGTGAAAGTCGTTGCTCTCTTTCTCCCAGCCGCCGGTGCGCGGATAGGTGCCATCACCAAGCGTCGCCGCCAGAGAGACCATGTGGCCTCCCGCCGACTGACCGATCAAGAAGATGCACTGCGTATCGATGTTGAATTCCTTCGCGTACGCGTGGACGTAACGGATCGCACATTGAAAGTCCTGATAACAGGCCGGAGCCGGCGTGCTGTTCTTCAGACGGTAGTCGATCGACATCGCGAAGAAGCCGAACCCCGCCCATTGCTCGACCTTAATCGTCGAGGCATCTTTCTTGTGGCCGCCAACCCAGCGTCCGCCGTGAACCGAAATGATCGCCGGCAGCGGCTCTTTCGATTCGGGATAAGCGATGTCCGCCAGCAACCCCGCGCCATGCACTCGGCCATAGACTACGTCCTCTCGAACGACGATCTTGGCGGTCGCCTTCTCGTCAGCCAACACCGGCTCTCCCGCGATGTGATTCAGCCCAAATCCGAACAGGCCGATGCTTCCCGCTTGAATCGCCATCCGTCGCGAAACGCTCGCCAGAGCGAAGTCACTTTGCCGAGCACGTTCATCATTTCGAACGTCGTTCGTCTGCATGTTTTGGCTCCACAATGAAAGATGGTTTCAGATCCACTGCGTCATCGACCGAGTTTGCCGACGCAGAACAAATTCGAGTCCGTTCGGTAGAGGAGATCATTTCCTGAGATCGCCGGCGAAGCGGTAATCCGCTCGCCGAGCTCGTTCGTCGCGAGCAATTCAAACTTGATTCCCGCTTTGACCACGAAGGTTTGGCCATCATTGTTGCTGAGATAGACGCGGCCGTCGCTCGCCACCGGTGACGAATTGCAGTCGCCGCCCAGCCGCTCACGATAATGCTCCTTGCCGGTCTTGCCGTCAAAGCAGACCAACACTCCGTTATCCATCAGCACATAGAGCAGACCTCGGTAATACAACAGCGAAGGTTCGACTCCACCGGCCTTGTCGCTGATCCAAACGGGTTCGGGAGGCTTTCCATCGGGCTGCAAACGAATGGCGTGAATGCGACTTTGCCTCCAAAGTTGCAGGAAGACGATCCCATCGCCGAAGACCGGGCTGACGATGATCTCGCCGTTGTATGGCCCTTCGCCGTCGCCGTACTTCCACAGGTCGGCATGAGTCTTCGCATCGAACGCGGTCAGCCGATGTTTGCCGGGAACCAGAATGTCCCGCTGACCGTGATGCTCAACGAGTAACGGCGTGGCATGAGCCGTTCCGATCGGCCGCTCGTTCTTCCAAGCGATTTCACCAGACAACGGATTCAACCCGATCAGAAAGCAGGGACCGGTGTGATGATCCCACGGGAACAGAATCGAATCTTCGAGCACCAGCGGGCTGAGACAATATCCCCAGGCCATCTTCGGATCGCCGAACCGCGGGATGTACCGATTGACCCACCGGAGTTCGCCGTCGTGCGAGTACCGAGCGATGTCCGCATTCCCAAACGCAACATACACCGCATCCGCCGTCACGGCCGGAGTGTTCGTCGCCAAGCTCGATTTCTCGTGAACGCGCTGATTCACTCCGAGGCCAAAATCATGTCGCCACAACTCACGCCCATTCGTCCGATCAAAGCAGAGCGTGAGCAGCGACTTCTTGCCAGCTTCGTTGACCTCGGTTGTGACGAACACTCGGTTTCCATAAACGACCGGGGAACTTGTCCCCCACCCCGGCAACTTCACGGTCCACCGAATGTTTTCGGACTGACTCCATTGAGTCGGAAGTTGTCTGTTGTCGGCAACCCCATTCGCACTCGGCCCGCGCCACCGAGGCCAGTCTCGGCTCGTTGGCACATGCAGTGACGACGGCATTCCTCGTCGCCGTTTCGGGATTTGCCGAGATTCAAAGGGACCACGTTTCACGTCATTCAAGGCGAGTCCAGATTGCGTCCGTTGAGCTTCACACAGAACGCAGTCACTTCCTTGCCGCCTTCAGAATCACTTTAGCGAGTACGCACGTGGTTGCGATTAGCCGATCTCGGTATCAAACCAGCTCGAATTGACCTAGCGAATTTCAGCAATGTCCGGCGAACGATTTGGCCGGTTGGTTGAAAAGCTTGCATGGTCGTGGATGACGTGAACTAACGAGTGCGCACGATTTGAATTCGGAACGCAACAATCCGCCGACGACCGGAATTTTCTCCGAACCGTGGACTCGACCACGATCGTTCATCTGCCGTCGAGCCGGGTGCGTTCAACGTGACTGATCTATTGGCTTTTTGGTAGTGTCCTATTTTCAATGTAGCCCGACGTCGCTGACGTCGGGAATAGCCGACTTCGGCGAAGTCGGCCTACAAATTAGGACGCTACCGGCTTTTTCAGCCAACATCACATCGCGCATTCTTCAAGCTGAGCCGTCGCGACCAATAGCGGGATGTGTTCGAGGCAGCGGCTCGTCTCTTCGCGTAGCCGTTCGACAACCCGCTCTTGAGTTTCGCGATCCATCAGACTGCAAAATTGCTCCAGTGTCGCAGCGAGTGCGCGCAGCGAGTCAGCGGAGACTCCCTCTGCGGTCGCCTTGAGCTTCCCCGCAGCTTCGGCAACGGCGTCTGAATCGCCAGCTTGGATGTGCCGATCAATTTCGTCGACGCAGGACTCCGCGTTCGATTGGAATGTTCCCAACATCAGCATCAAGAAATCGGCGCTCCCCGCGCAGCCGTCGAGCAGAGCTTGATCGTCCAACGGGGTACTGCTGGACGAACTCCGCAGCAAATCGGCGATGTCGTTTTTCGGCAAAGAGAATGTGTCTGCCTGCGAAGTTGACGGAGTTCTCGGCTCGGTGTTCAAAGTCATGCTCATTGAAGTGCTCCTGGTTGTGGACCCACAAGATCAATAGGTCACAACTGGCAGCACTCGCTCTCTGAGACATTCCGAGCGAAGACAAATCTGACACTCCTCCGCAGCGAATTGGACTTATGCGGAGCTTGGCGACGCGAGCGATTCTGTCAGCGTGATGTCTTTTCGCAACATGCTCAGACAGCACGCGGCCATGAATCAGGGATTTGTGGCGAGCCGGGCAGCGTCAGCCCCGAGCAGTCCAGGGGCGGACGCCGCCCGGCTCACCAAAGACTTGTCCACAGAATGTCTCAGCGCGCCAGCCGATCGAGACGGACGGCGATCTGACGCAAGCGTTCGAGCACTCGCGGCGGGTTCGAGTAATTCAGCCGATGTACGAACAAGCGTTCGAGCCACGTCAGTCCGCTCAACAGGACCGTGCTTTGATCGAGCACCCAAGCCAGCGTCGCCTCGCGATCAGACAACGGACGCACCGCTCGGTAAGCGGAGATTGCGAACTTCCAGCGATCGTCATCGTCACCGAGCAAGCTGCCGAGCAGTCGTGCCAAATCGGTCGCGGGTGTTTCCGAGCGTGCAGCACTGGGATCGATCAATCCCGTGACATGATCTCCCACGAAGAGCAGGTGATCATGCCAGACATCGCGCAGGCACGGATGTTGACGAATGCGGAGATCACGGTACGAGGATAAGTTCTCGGCGACACGCTCGGCGCAGATTTGGAAGAGGTCGAGAATCCTCCGCGAGAGATCGACCAGTTCATTGAACTCGGCCTCCCACGGCGGCAGATGCGTCGTTTGCTGTAACAGTTGCCGCAGCTTCGCAACGTCCTGACCGCGGAAGCGTTCGATGCGGTCCAAACGATCGACGACGGTCGGTGAATTCGCGGCGGCGAAGCTCTTGAACCAGGTCGCCTCGGATTCTCGTGGCTCGAACCGCGCGGCGGCATCGTGCCACTGAGCCAGCACCGTCATCGCGTTTCGCAATCGCGCGTCGCTGGGATCAGCGTTGAAATTCGCGACGCCCGGCAACCACGGTTCGAGCTGCCAGAACTGACTCGCTTCCGCGTACAACGTCGTGCCGAACTTGCTTCGCAACGGAACGGGCACTTGAGTGACACCGCACTTGTGAATGTGCTCCAACAGGCGATGTAGCCCCAGCAATCGTTCGCGAGGCAGACTTCCCGGCGGCCAACCGCGCAGACAGTATTCAACTTCCGGCGCGGTCGGGGTGTCTTGCACGACGACTCGCAGCACGACCGCTCCGCTAAAGCCTTCGCTGTCTCGGTCGAGCGTCCGAATGCGAGCCGGCTTGGCTCCGCAAAACGTCTCGACGATTTGGAGAAGATTGTGAAACTTCACAAACTGCGGAAGTGCCATGAGGTTTGCCGAAGTTTGACTTTTCAACCATGAGCGGTAGAAGATGCGCTCGTCGTCCGTGCGGAATTCGGACGGCTCAATCATCGAACCATAGCGAGAAATGCCATGACAGTGAATCTTGGTCTGCGACGGATTGCGAGTCTCTCAGCGTTCCTGGTTGCGACCGGCATCGCCTCAGCGAGCCAAGCCGGAATCATTCCTTGGGCCTACGACGCCATCTTCGGCCCAGTTCGCTCTCCGGCTTACGGGTACGGTTACTCGCCGTATTCCGTCTCATACTCTCGACCAGTCTATTACCGTTCCGGACCGAGATACGCGCCGGTGTCCTATGGATATTCATCCGGCTGCTCCCCCTGCTCGACGAGCTATTACGCTCCGATGACCCACGCTGTACCAAGCTACGGTTGCGGACCTGTGGTCGCAGCTCCGTCGTGCGGCCCCTGTGGCGGAACGTCGTATGCTTCGACCGGCGGATGTCTCAGCGGCTGTGCTGCGACGCCGTCAACAACATCAGAACCTGCATCGAAGCCGGCGGCCAACGGCAAATCGGCCTGGAACTCGACCAGAAAGCCGGGCGAAGTGACCAAAGATCCGGTTCCGACACCCCGAACATTTCAAGAGTCTGATCGCGGTGGAGCATCCCCCGCCGGAGCGACGAGCACCGACGGATTCGACACCGGAATTCGTCAGCGAAGCAAGCAACCGGACCAAACTCCGCTCAATGACGTTGACGTCAATCGTCCCGTGACGAATGAAGAAGAACCGACGATCTCGAAGCCCAAGAAAACTCCTGCCAAGACGCCGGACCTCGACGATAGCTTCCCAGCTCAACCAGAAGCCGCTCCCGCCAAGCCGATCGAAAAGAAGTTCGAGGAGCCGATTGAAAACAAAGTCCCCGAGCCGACCGACGGCAACACCGAGGCCACGATTCGGAAGACTCGTCCGACACGGAGCCTCGACGCCAAGATCGCGTGGCAAACTGAGCTGCCGCGTTCGCGAGTTCCCTTCCACGCCAAACTCGCCAAGGCCACTGTGACGCGCCGAGCACCCAGCCTCAACTCCGACTGGACTCCGGTTGTCGCCAAGTCCACCGGAACACAGTTGGTCCGCAAGTAACGACTGCGGATCGTTCGATTAGGCGAGCGGGGCGG
>JAYVQJ010000130.1:0-2879 GCA_043777235.1 Planctomycetia bacterium | reverse complement strand
CGGCTCAGCCGACGACCGTCGGCAAGCGAGCAACTTTGTGGTGCTACGACCTCGTACTCGATCTGGCCGAAATCGAATATCGGCTCGCTTCGCTGAAGTGCCGAGGTGTGAAGGGGACGACCGGCACGCAGGCGTCGTTCATGACGCTGTTCAATGGCGATCACGGCAAGATCGAGGACCTCGACCGCCGTGTCTCGGCCAAGATGGGATTCGATGCGGCCTACGCTGTCACCGGCCAGACGTACTCTCGCAAGGTCGATGCGCAAGTCCTCGACGTGCTCAGCGGGATCGCTCAGTCCGCTCACAAAGCGGGGACAGACATCCGTATTCTGCAAAGCCGCAAAGAAATCGAAGAGCCGTTCGAGAAGCAGCAGATCGGCTCGTCGGCGATGGCTTACAAACGCAATCCAATGCGCTCCGAGCGGATGTGCTCGCTGGCTCGGTTCGCGATGAACCTGCCGGCGAATCTCGCTCAAACGGTCGCGACACAGTGGCTGGAACGAACGCTCGACGACAGCGCCAATCGGCGTTTAGTCCTGCCGCAAGCGTTCTTGTCGATCGACGCAGTCTTGATCCTGTACCGCAACATCGTGGACGGCATGGTCGTCTACCCGAAGGTCATCGAAAAGCATCTCGACGAAGAGCTGCCGTTCATGGCGACCGAAGAAATTCTGATGGCCGGAGTCCAGTCCGGTGGCGATCGGCAAGAGCTTCATGAACTCATCCGAGTTCACAGCCAAGCGGCCGCTCAGCAGGTCAAAGAACACGGCCGAGCGAATGATTTGCTCGACCGGTTGAAGGCCGACTCGGCATTTGCATCGGTCGATCTCGGCAATGCTCTCGACGCCCGCCGTTTCGTCGGCCGAGCGCCAGAGCAAGTCGATACGTTCATCGCCAACATCGTCGAGCCGATTCGGCAGCGATACGGTGATCTCGGAAATCAGCAGTCGGAACAACTTCGCGTGTGATTGTTTGGCGAGCCGAGAAGCGTTAGCTCTCGGACGAGATGCGAGTGAGCCACAGTCCGGGGGCTAACGCCGCCCGGCTTGCCCAAAAAGGTTTACTGTCGGATGTGAGACGCATCCATCTCGATCCTTTCAAGGAGCTTTGCCATGAATCGGTTCTGGTCGTTTGCAGGTCTCGCCGTTGCATTCGTGTTTGCCGTGACGTTCTTCGGTCAGCCGGCTCAGTCGGACGTCGAGACAAAATCGGGACGCTGGGAATACCGCACCGAAACCGTCGAGCCGACATTGCTCTCGCAACGACTCAATGAATGGGGGAACGATCGCTGGGAAGTGTTCGCGGTCGAGCGTGGAGACACAGTTCTCGAACAGGACGGCGCGACGAAGCTGAAGGTGACGAACTTCCAAGTGACGGCACGTCGGCTGCTGAAGTAACTTAGGTCAGCCTCTCGGAGGCTGAGCCGCACTGAGGCAACCCGCGTCAGCTTAGTTAGTCGGCTCGTAGTCGATGATTTCTGCCATCGTGGTACGCAGATCGGAGAGTTTAATTTTCCATAGATCAGCGAAACGCTTTGGCGTTTCGATAGTAATTGTGACGCTATTATCAGCGTTTGTTTTGACGCAATAATACGAAACGCACTCTTGGACCATGCTGATTTCTTCGGTATTCATTCCGGATCAACTCCAAGTGGATAAACGCCGTTAAGTTGTCGTTCAGTGTCGCCGAACTTCGCGACCTGGCTCCACAAAAGATCCAGCCTCGGACAGGCTGGACTACGGCTTCCAAGCGGTGAAGAACTTTTGCAGCCGGACCATCTCGCCGGGCAGGTACGCGGCGGCGGTGATGTGGCCGGCATCGAGCCACACGAGTTCCGGTTTCGTGCCGATCGAATCCCACAGCGCCATCGTGGCGGCGTGCGGAATGATCTCGTCGGTCTTGGCGTTGACCATCAGCACGTCCCGGTCTTTGAGCAGTCGGCCATGTGTCGCTGGATCGACCGGTTCCAAGGCTTTGAGAAATGACTCGCGGGATTCGCCCGCTTTGAGCCATTCGGCACGGAACATCTCCGCGTCGCGATGTTGCATGCCCCACAAGTTCTCGCCGAGCTTTCCGCCGCCGAGATAGATCGCGACTTTGCGGAATCGCGGCTCACCGGCGGCCGAGAGCGCGGACATAATCCCGCCGAGACTGATGCCGGTGACTCCCAGCCGCTGCCTATCGACTTCCGGCCGAGCGGCCAGCCAAGCCCCCGCGCGACGAACGTCGAGCACCGCCTGCGTCATCCCTTCAGCCGTCTCGCGCGGGTTGCGCGAGATCATGCGACGCGGCGAATCCGGGCTGCGACGCTCGCCGTAATATGGCATCTTGATAAACAACGCCGCGACCTTTGCGCGAGCCAGCGAACTGGCGACGGTCTGCGACAACGGGAACTCGCCGCCGAGAATGTGCAGCACGACAACACCGGGAAACGGTCCCTCGCCCGCTGGTTGAAAGTATTCGCCGTGGACAGTGTTGTTCTCCGGCAGCGCGGTCTGAACCGGTGAGGGAAACGTCACGGCAATAGTGCGGAACGAACCGCTCTCGCGCAGCAATTCGGTCTCCGCCTCGAAACGATGCGGCTTGAGTCGGAAGTGTTCGGGGACTGAGTCTTCGTTCTTCGCCGGAGCAAATTCGATGGTGGCCGTCTCGGACACTTCGACAAACCGAGGCTCGGCAGCGGTTACGATCTCAGCGGCCAAACTCAAGCCAAGCAAACCGACCCAAACGCGACCACTCACGAGCAACGTCTTCATTGTCCTGCCTCCCTCACTCAACTTGACTTCCGAAGTCTCAGGTTCAACGAACACAAACGTCGGACGTGGAGGATGCTAGTCAGTCACAACCGATTTCACATCGTCCGCTAAGTGAGTTGTCAA
>JAYVQJ010000129.1:0-2880 GCA_043777235.1 Planctomycetia bacterium | reverse complement strand
CTGCCGAAAACGCCGCCGCAGTTGGCGGAGTTTCTGAAACTGTTGACGCAACTGGGTGGCTACAACAATCGGACGAAAGAACCTCCCGCCGGCCCGCAGCCATTTTGGATCGGCCTCCGACGAATGCTCGATTTCGACTTCGCCTCCGCCTCCGCCTGGCTCGCCTTCGGACCGGAGACACGCAACGTTGTGTATCAATGACAGGCTAGCGCCCTGCGGCTAATTTTCACGACCCGAATTCTCGGCGGTGACAAAGCACTAGCGCGTTCCGGCTGATTCGTTGGGCGCAAAGATCATTCGTAGGATTTGTCATTTGTCTCCACCGTGCCGCGATCCGAGATCATTGTTCTCCGCCGTCGCGCGTCTCCAACTGTTGAAGCACTCGGCGGTCGGTTTGATTGGAGTAGAACTTCACGGAACCGTCCGCGTGCAAGAAGGTCGCTCCGGTGCCGTTGGCGTTTCCGAAGCCGCGAAACTGACGATTCAAACCTTCGCCGATCGAACGGACGTTGCCCGGCTCACCCCACGCCGGAGCGGGGGGATCGCGATCGCGAATCTCGCCGACGATGATTGTCTGGCTGAGCCCATCGGTGAATTGCTCGTGCTTCACGGGTCCACCGTCGTTGAACATTCCCAGATGTACGAGTCCTGCCGGCTCGCGCACGTCTTGCCCACCGACTCCAGCGAAGTGCGTTAGCGCGAATCCGCGAGGTGAACGGGCCGGCCTTCGTTTAGGCAACGAGAATTCCGGAATCGGCTGTTGCATCGCCGGCACATTCACCGGCGCGTCGAATGGCTGCTTCATGTCAATCCTTCGATAGACCCCGTCGTAACCGAGCATCGGTAGCAGTGGAGTCATCCAGCCGTGCATCGGCACGTTGTCGCCGTGCGCGTCGCGTCCCTTGATCGCCGACTCTGGGAAGTGTCCTTGCTGATTGTGAAATTCCTCCAACCCCACTCCGATGCGCCGCAGACGCCAGTCGATCTCTTCGCGTGCGGCGTTCTCGCGTTGACGCTCACCCATCTGAGCAAACACCAGCGGCGCGAGAAACATTCCGAACGTTCCGAGGAGCACGCTCGATCGCGCCAGCCACACACCTTTCAACCGGCCGCGTGAACGACGCACGTCCGCTGCCGCAAGAAATCCGAGCAACATCGCGATCAATCCCGTCACTAATGCCGGCCCGCGCCACCACCACTCAGGCCGAGAACCCGCCGGCGCGACGAACAGCGTCAACACCGCCAACGCGAAGGCGGTCACGGAACGCAACGACCAAACGCGCTCGTCCTCGTCGAACGGTTCTGGTTCCGGTTCCGGCTGCCATGTCGCGGCAACGTGAGTCATCGACGCCAAACTCGCCGCCTGCGCGTATTTCTGTTCGGGAGTCAATTCTCGCGCGACCACCGGTGCCGGCACAACGACAGGCCCAACAACTTCAGGAATTGATGCCGCGACGGTGACCGCTGGCACGACAGCCGGAGCGCCAGGCATCACGCTCCAAAGCCCCTTCGGCTTAGGCGCGTCGGAGACAGAAATCTCAGTCACTGGAGCTTCGTCCGCAGGCGTGATCGAAGCGGTATCCGCAGGCGTAACCGTTGACGCCGTTGACCCGCGCATGACCTCCCACAAACTGCGACGCGGCTTCGCGGGTTCCTCGGCGACCGAGTCTTCGACGTTGGCTGCCGCAATCGGCTCACTCGGAATTTCCGCCGGACTCTCGTCGACGACGTGCGATTGCCACAACTGCTGGAACATTCGCTTGCCGGCCGGAGCAGGCGTCGTCAGCGGACGACCACACTCCGAACAAATCTGTGCAGCACCGACCGCGACATCAGCCGGCTGATCTCCGCCAACCAGTTCGGTGACGTGTCCGCATTCGCAAGTCACCGTGACCGCCATCGGTCTAACCCTTGTCGAGCGTCGAGCGTCCCAATGCCGTGTCGAACTCGCTGATCGCCGGAATCAGCATCGCCACGGTCGTGAAACCGTAAGCCATGAGGATCGAGAAGCAAACGCCCAAGGTGCCATGCAATAAAAATTCGGTGATCGCGTAGAACGTCAGGAACGGCAGCGCTCCTGCGGCCAGTGTCAGCGCGACCGACGGGTTGCGGTGCGTCAGCGAGGCATACAGCCCAATGCTCCCCACCAAAATGAAGATCAGGAAACTCTGGAACTGCAAGAAGAACGACGACCGAGCCTCCACCAACAGCACCATGAAAATCACGATGCCGATGAAAAGAAAGAACATCGTCCCCAGACTGTTGGCAATCGACGCGCGCGAGTTGTCGAAGCTGAGCCCGGCGTGCAAACCCAACATCGCCGCGAAGCCGACCAATGCCAGAAAGCTGAGCAGTACATACACCGAGTTCTCCGCGCTGACGCCACCAATCGCCAACTGCCAAGCGATCAACGCCAACGGAATCACGATCAGTTCCTTCGTGTTGAAGATCACGCCGGTCAGCTTGCCGAAGACGAACTCTTTCGCCGAGATGTCGGTGACCAACAGCAACTCCAAAGTCTTCGTGTCCTTCTCGGTCGTGATCGACGTCACTCCTTGAGCGTTCACCAGCAGCAAGCTCAGGAGGCCGAGTCCCACGAACCCAATGCCTGCCGGCGAGACAACGCCGAGCATTAGTTCGCCGCTGCCGCTCGATGACCACAATGACCACGCCACGAAGAACGCGATCGCGTAGTACACCAACTTGACGAGCACCATCCGCCGGCCATACGCGCGAGTACACATTTCTCGCCAGATGACCGGGTTGTCCCAGATGGTGCGATGCTTCACGCGCGTCTTACCGGTCGCGTCAGCCTTTTCCGTTTTCGGCGGAGCGAACGACGCTTGATTGGGATTCCATACGCGGAGCCGCGCGATGCTC
>JAYVQJ010000128.1:0-11300 GCA_043777235.1 Planctomycetia bacterium | reverse complement strand
TTAGACGTTCCGAACCGGACGCTAGCGCGTGCCGGCTTGACACACTGAGTTCGACTTCTGTGGCTCAAGGAATCTAGCGTCTGCAGTCATTGAATTTTGTGACGATCCAGAAACACTCGATTTGGAATCCCGAAGAACTGGTCTCTGGATCATCGCATGGAGGGGTCAAGCAGAGGTTCCTGTGCATCCGGCTCATCACGCGGGAGCGTGATGGCTACGGAGTCTTGATCACGTCAGCAGCGCCGCTTCGATCGTCAGCCCTGGACCAAACGCGAGAGCGACACACGGTCCCGCAGTCGCCTCCTGACGCAGTCGATCGAGGATGAATAGGATCGTCGGCGACGACATGTTGCCGTACTCGGCGAGGACTGCTTCGCTCGCCGCCCATTGCTCGCGTTGCAGACCGAGTGCTGCTCCGGCTGCCGTCAGGATGCGCGGCCCGCCGGGATGAAACGCCCACGAGTTGATGTCATCGAGCGACTTGCCATGCGAGGCCAGCCATTCGGCCAGCCACGGTTTCAGATGCTGCTTGATGAGTTCGGGAACACGAGCCGACAGCGTCATCTCAAACCCGTGATCGCGGATTCGCCAACCCATGTCTCCCAGCGTATCGGGCAGCACGACCGAACCGGACGCGACGAGCTGCCACTGATCGTCGATCGCCGTCGAGGTCTCGTTCGTCAGCACCACCGCCGCCGCTCCGTCTGCGAAGAGAGCATTCGAGACGATGCGATCGGGAGACCAACCGTATTGATGATGCAGGCTGCACAGCTCGACGCAGCAGAGCAGCACACAGGCGTTCGGATCGGCCTTCAGAAACGCATCGGAGACACGCAGGCCGTTGAGTGCTCCGTGACAGCCCATGAAACCGAGATGCGTTCGAGCGACACTCGGCGACAGTCTCGCGTTGAGCAGCAGTTCGATGTCAAAACCAGGAGCGTGAAACCCACTGCAACTGACGCTGACCAAATGCGTGATGTCTGCTGCGTCGATGTTCGCCGCGAGCAGTGCTCGTTGCGTCGCCGTCGTCGCCAACGTCCCCGCGTGGTGCTCGTAAGACAGCATCCGCTCCGCTGTCGTCGGGCCGAGCGGTCGCTCTTCGCTGCGCGGCAGGTACGTCGATTGCCGAGCCGTTCCGTCATCGCCCGCCGATTCAAGCACGATGCTGTGCCGTCGCCTCACACCAGCTCGGCGATACAGCTCGCGAAGTACGCGGGCTTGATCGTCAGTATCGGCGTTGAATCCAACGATCAACTCAGCGGCGTCGGCCTGAGCAATCGAATGTTCAGGCACAGCCAGTCCAAATCCGCGAAGCCTGCTGGGCATGTTACGTCCTTGTGATGTCGCGCCATTCGCGTGTTATTAGAGCGGTTCCAAGTTGCTGTAGCGGGACTCGCCACAGTTCCGCCCCGAAGTCTGGCGACTTCGGCTACAGATAACTGCTACACGGCGGATGGAACCGCTCTAGGTTGTGGGGCACGCGACCCGCGTGCTGCTCGAAAGGCTGACGCCGCGCACGAGTGGCCGCAAGAGGCTCGGCATGTGCGGCAGCAGAAACATCGCCACGCGCACGCTGGTCGGTGATTGCAGCAGTGTCGCCAGCCAACCGCATGTCCGTTGCCGCCGCAGCACCAGCCGAGCATGTTCGCGCGACCAATCGGTCGCGAGTGACGACCGCCAACTTTCGCACGCATCAACTGCCATCGGCGCGAGCGCGATTGCCGAGGCCAATCCCCAACCCATCCCTTCGCCCGTGAACGGCTCGACGTATCCCGCCGCATCGCCGAGCACAAACAATCGTTCGATCGCGATTGGCGAAGTCATTCGCGTGAGTGCCGGAGTGCCAATCCAATCCGCTTCGGACATTGCCGGAATCGCGGGGAAGCCGGCTTCGGCCATCACACGCGCAGCCGCTCGCGCCGGTCCTCCTGCATCGCGAACGAGTCGTGCGTCAAACGCCGCCGCGATGTTCAACGCTCCCCCTTCGACGCAGACCAAGCCGACGTATCCGCCCCGGCCGACCGCCATGTGAATCGTTCCCGGTGAGTACTCGGCCGGGAATTCGCGAACCTCGCAGCCGGCACCGATGCGCGATGTCCGCGCGGTCTGATCGCGGATCTCGCGGACATCGCACAGACTCGGATGTCCTAAACCATCGGCAGCGATAACAACTTTCGCGGTCAACGTCGCCGCGACCGAGTCACGAATCGCCACCTGCCGAGCGTTGCCGTCGCTCGCACCAACCGTCGCCGTCATTCCGTCGCGAAAGGTGACTCCCGCCCGAACGGCAGCATCAACGAGTCGCTGATCGAGTAACGCTCGCGAGATCGCTCGGCCGGCGGGCGATGACAGGCTCAGTCGCCGCGACCCGGAGCGGAGATCGAATCGGTCGATCTCTGCCCCGTCGCACTCACGAAGCACATCGCCCAGCCCGATTTGTTCGAGCATCGTCACGGCGGAATGATTCAAACAGGCTCCGCAAACTTTGCGACGCGGGAAGTGTTTCTTATCGACCAGCAACACGCGACGGCCACTCAGCGCGATTTGCCGAGCGGCCACCGATCCCGCCGGGCCGGCCCCGATGACGATCGCATCCCAGTCGGTCGTCAGTGTCATGATTTTCTTCCCAGCAACAAGAAACGTTGCGGCCAGTGTCGCGAGATCGTCACTTCGGACAAGCCCGCTTGCTCACAAAGCTGCAACGCTTCATTGGTCGTGAATGCTCCCGCGACGGACAGCGGCCCATCGACATGCACGATTCGTGATCGCGTGAGCAACCGCGTGCCGAGCATCGCCAGCCAGTACCCGCGACGGCTGCGCATCAAATCGTTGACCAAGAGGGCGCGAGCCGCTGCCCCCGACATCGACCGCAGCACACGAACCGCGTCCGGCTCATCCAGATGATGCAGGAACAACGAGCACATCACGACGTCGAACTCCGCCGGCAACGATGACTGCAAGAGGTCGTGCTGAAAGAACTCGATCGACTCGCCGGCCGCTGCGGCTCGACGCCGCGAGATGTCGAGAGCCGTCGGGCTGATGTCGCACGCCGAGAATCGAATCGGCAATCCTGCGAGCCGCGCCCAGCGAGCGATCGCGACGGTCACATCCCCGCCACCGCAAGCCAAGTCGAGCAATCGCATCGGCCGCTCGGCAGAGAACTCGGTCGCGAGCAACCGCAACGCCGGCCGCGTAATTGCCGCGCTCCGGCTCCACCAATTGACTCGTGCCAGTCCGGTCAACGCCCGCGCGTGCTCGACGGCGTCGAGCGTCGGTTCGTCCATCAATTCAAGTTGCCGGTGACGGTCAGCCAGCAGAAGCGACGCACGCAATTGATCCAACCAGAGCATCACGCGGACTCACAAGTGTGACCAGTACTTCAGCAGATCGATTCGCGGACTGGCTTGTCAACTCAGCGGTTCTTGCCAATCAGTGTCAACACTTCGGCGGTCGTATCGGCAAGCATTCGCTCCAGCGGATACTTCTGCCACCAAGTCCAGAATTGTCGCCGCAACCGAGTCGCGGCCCCCTGAGCTTTCTTGGCGAGCGACGCTGCGACCTGTGCCGAACCATGTACCGCATACTTTCGCAAGCGACATTCGCCGATGAATTGATCGTGCATTTCCCCCAGCCGGTCCTGCAACGAATGCAGATGCTCTTTGAGTTCCGTCAGTTCGACATCCGGCCAGATTTCGGTGACCAATTCGCTGCCATATCGCAACTGCTTGCCGATGATTCGCAGTCGATGCAACGCTGACACTTCATCGTTCCGAATGGGCAACGATTTCACGAAACGATGTACATCGTCGAACAATTGCTGTCCGAAGCTCGTCGCGACTTGTCCGGAGTTTTCGTATTCTTCTAACCGCGAAATCACCTTGTCGCAACGTCGTTGGAATCGGCGACGCTCACAAAGTTGGCTCGCGATTTTCTGAATTTGTGGTTCGACGGTTTGTCGATGAGCGAGGATCGCGCGTCGCAGCGATTTGCCTGCCGGCGTCGCGTGTTGCTGCAACCAACTTGCCAAAACATCGTCGTCACGAGCCTGATTGCAGGCACGGCGGAGCGTCTTCAGATTTCGCGTCAACCAGCGCCAAGTTCGCGAGTCGGCGGTGTCCTCGCACAGTCGCAACGCCGCCTCTGCTCGGCGACAGGCGATGCGCAGCGTATGCAACGACTCTTCTGAAAGTTCGCCCTGGCGTGCCTCACGCAGCCGCTTCGAGGCAGTTCGCAGTGACAGAGCGACCACCGAACTGGCCGTCGTGGAACGGCGCGGCCGCGATCGCCGGATCGTTTGTGATGTCGTCGTTTTCATGGGGCACCTGCTTGTGGCAGCATCGTGACGAATCCACGCGCGAGCACCGCCTGGGTTTATTCGCCTTGCGAAACAGTTTGCAGGTAGGTCAAGGCTCGTGCGGCGTCTTGAAACTCGTTGGAACCGCTGGTCCGATCGACGGTGACCCAACTTCGGTAGTCGGCCTCGCCGAGTAGCGCGATCAGCTCCGGCCAATCGACATCGCCGCGACCGAGCGCGACTTCTTGGCCGGAGCCGTCGATGTCCCGGACGCCGTCGCGCGCGGTGATGTGCAGGACGTGCTTGTGCAATTCGCGATACGCGGCGATCGCGTCGCGGCCGCACATCGCGAAGACGGCGGGATCAAAATTGATGCCGACAAGTCCGTCGGTCACATTGGAAATCAGCTCCTTCAGATCGGCGGCCGAATCGCGAGTTGGCGTGATCGCCAGCGTGGCCCCGATACGATTGCCGTGTCGAGCGATTTCGTTGAGCGCTTCAACAAGCAATTTGTAGTCGTCAGATTCTTTGTCGGTCGGAATCACACCGATGCGAGCAACGACGATCGGCACCCGCAGTTGATAGGCGAACTCCAGAGTTTGCTTCAGGCCGGAGATGCGTGCTTCGAGTTGCTCGGGGTCATGCAGGCTTCGGCGTGTTGGAAAGCTGAGCGACGAAATCGTCAGTCCGTCGATTTCGAGGTCGTGCCGCAATTGCCGTCGGCCGCTGTCGGAAAGGTCGTTGGGACGCAGTTCTTGTCGGGCATTGAACTGGATTCCGGCGGCCTTCAGCTCGACGGCGGCGCGAATGGCTTGGCGAATTGGCTGGGGAAGACAATGACAGGCGACAGCTCGTCGCAGCGGTTCCATGCGGGAATCTCCGAGGATTTTTTGAGATTGTGGGGGTGACGATGTCACACCACTCCGACACAAGAGGTGACGGTCACGAGTCGATTGTGGCGAAGTTTGTGGGTGTTGTCGTCCCGTTCTGACTTTCTTTCGCTGGAAAAACCGACGGAGGGGATTGCAAATTTTGCGGGAGGGTTGATTTAATCTCGCCCCGTCTGATGACGTCGGGAGCAATGTTGCTCGCCGCCGTAAGTTCTCGCTCAGATTCATGGCAACGACGCCGTGAGATTGGCTACGAATGGTCTCTGGTTTCTGCACGACTTTTTTGCGCAAGTCCTGTCGAACTCGGTGATCCATCGGCACTCAGGAGGAATTGTCGCTCGGTACTTACCACGCGGACTCAACGCGAACCCAACAAGCTTTGACGTCCGCCTGCCGATAACGACTTGGTGCATTTTCAAACCTGCCTTCCCCCCTTCCCGCCGTTGTTTCACACTTTGAGTCAGCCTCATTGACGAGGCTAAGCGCAGGAATCATGGATTTCAGAAAAGTTCAGGCACTTCGTGGTCCGAACGTTTGGGCAAATTTTCCGGTTTTGGAAGTCTGGGTCGACCTCGGCGAGTTCAAAGACAAATCCTCCGAAGAGATTCCCGGTTTCAATGACCGGTTGATGACCTGGCTGCCCACGATGATCGAGCATCGGTGCAGCGTCGGAGAGCGCGGCGGCTTCTTTCAACGGCTGCGTCGCGGAACGTATCTGGCTCACATTCTTGAGCACGTTTCGATCGAGTTGCAAACTTTAGCCGGACACGTCGTCGGCTTCGGCCGTGCTCGCGAGTCCAACGAAGACGGCGTCTACAAAGTTGCGATCGAATACATCGAGGAAGACGTCTGTCGTGAGACCATCAAGGTGGCTCGCGATTTGATCCTGGCCGCCGTTCGCGGTCAGCCATTCGACGTTGCCGCCGCAGTTGAGAAGCTCAAGGAATTGGCTCAAGACATCGGTCTCGGTCCCAGCACAAAGGCGATCGTCCACGCCGCAACGGCGCGAGGCATTCCGTATCGCCGGCTCAACAAGGGAAGCCTGATCCAATTCGGATTCGGTGCGAAGCAACGCCGCATTCTGGCCTCCGAAACAGACCGCACGACGGCGATCGCCGAGTCAATCGCACAGGACAAGAATCTGACTCGCGATCTGCTCTCCGGCATTGGTGTCCCGGTCCCTGAAGGGCGGCCGGTCGAGTCGGCCGAGGATGCCTGGGAAGCGGCCGAGGAAATCGGTGTCCCGGTCGTCGTCAAACCGCAAGACGGCAACCAAGGTCGCGGCGTGACGACGAATCTCACGACCAAAGAACAAGTCGTGCGCGCTTACGAGATCGCCTTCGACGAAAGCTCGTCGGTCATCGTCGAGAAATACATCCCCGGCTGCGACTATCGGCTGCTGGTCATTGGCGGTGAATTGATCGCGGCCGCTCGGCGCGAACCGGCGAACGTGATCGGTGACGGTCTGCATTCGATTCAGCAATTGATCGACATCGTCAATCAAGATCCGCGGCGCGGTGAGCATCATGGGACGGTGCTCAGCAAGATTCACATCAACGACGCCGCACAAGTGGTTCTCAAAGAGCAAGGCTTCACGGCGGATTCAATTCCGCCTGCGGGGCAGCGGGTCTTGATTCGCCGCAACGCGAATCTCAGTACCGGCGGCACGGCGGTCGATGTCACGGACAAAGTTCATCCGGAATGGCGAGCCCGCGCGATTGAAGCGGCGCGGATGATTGGTCTGGATGTCGCCGGCATCGACGTGGTGGCGATCGACATCAGCGAGCCTTGCCAACCGGGGACCGGCGCGATCGTTGAGGTCAATGCGGCTCCTGGATTGCGAATGCATCTTGCCCCTTCGGGGGGCCAGCCGCGACAGGTTGGCGATGCGATCATCGGGACGTTGTTCGCCGAAGGAGACAACGGCCGCATTCCGATCGTCGCGGTCACCGGCGTGAACGGCAAAACGACAACGACGCGATTCACCGCTCACATTCTGAAAGGGACCGGAGCGACCGTTGCTCACACCTGCACCGACGGCATCTACATCGACGACCGGCGAATCGACAACGAAGATTGCAGCGGGCCGCAGAGTGCTCGCAACGTGTTGCTCAATCCCGAAGTCGAGATGGCCGTTCTCGAAACCGCGCGCGGCGGAATCCTGCGAGCGGGCTTGGGCTTCGATAAGTGCGACGTCGCCGTCGTGACGAACATCGGCGAGGGAGATCACCTCGGCCTGGGCGACATCGAAACGTTGGAGAAATTGGCTCAGGTCAAACGAGTCATCGTCGATGTCGTTCCGCCGACTGGATACGCCGTGCTCAACGCGACCGACGAACACACCGTCGCGATGGCTCCCAAGTGCAAAGGCAAAGTCATCTTCTTCGCGATCGACGGCCAGCATCCGGTAATCCTCGAACATCGCGCGAAAGGTGGCCGAGCCATCTTTGTCAAAGAGCATCACGTCGTGCTGGCCGAAGGACTCCGTGAAGAGCCGCTCGTTTCGCTGGACTGCATCCCGCTGACGCACTCCGGGAAGATCGGGTTTCAGGTTGAGAACTCGTTGTGCGCGATCGCGGCCGCCTGGGGGTTGGGCATCAGTCTGGACGTGATCCGCGCGCGGGTTGATACCTTCGCCGCGAACCTCGAAGCCAGTCCGGGACGCTTCAACGTGTTCAAGATTCGGGGCGGCACGGTCATCGTCGATTACGGGCACAATGCCTCCGCGCTCGTCGCTTTGATTGACGCGCTGAAGAATTATCCGCACACGCATCGAACGGTCGTGTACTCGACCGCCGGAGACCGGCGAGATGTCGACATGCACCGGCAAGGCCAACTGCTCGGTGAGCATTTCGACCGCGTGATTCTTTACGAAGACCACTATCTGAGAGGTCGTCAGCCTGGTGAAATCATCCGGCTCATCCGCCAAGGGATTGAATCAGTGGAGGGATCCAAGCGACGCACTCAACAGATCGAAGAGATCACCGGTGCGGTGAAAGCCGTCGAGCGAGCTCTGTCGACGCAGCGTCCCGGTGAGTTGATGCTGATTCAAGCCGACACGGTGGATGAGACCGTCGATTACCTTCGCGGCTACCTTGAGAAGCTGGCCGAAGGAAGTGGCAGCGACTCGAATGGGCCGGCCGGTGTAGAGGCGAACGCGGGAGTGCATGCGGTTCGTTCGTTGGCTCGGTAGCTGAAGGTTCTGCGTTTGATTCTGGCCAGGGCTGGCTAATTTGTCGCGTGAGGCAAACTGTAGCCCGACCCCTTGTGGGTCGGAGGACTCGATGATTCTGCTGAATTGCGACGAAGCCAAAATCCTCCGACCCACAAGGGGTCGGACTACAGGCTTCGCAGATTCACAAATGAGCCAGCCCTGTGATTCTGGCTGGCCTCGGTGGTTGGCCGGTCAAACTCTGGATAGATTGACTGCTCGATACTTTTGATCGAAGTCAATTCTCTGACGAGTTTGATTGATCCATGAATGTTCGCCGTGGGATTGAGCATTGCCAGATTTTGTTTGGCTTGATGATTTTGCTCACGGCGGTTGAATGCTGGTGGCCGTTGCATGCGGCGTTGGCTCAGGAGAATACGAGCCAAGTCGGCGACGTGACTGTGCGGGCCTCTTCCGCCGGAACAAATGCGTATGTCTCCGGAAAATGGGGAGTCCTGCGGCTCAACCTCACGAATCCGACTTCGCAGCCAGTCGAGGTTTTGGCGGCGACCTATTTCGAGGACGAGCCGACTCTGCAATACGGTCGGCGAGTCTGGATGCCGGCGATGTCTCGATTGGAGACCTGGCACCCGATCTTGTTGCCGCCGAGTTCGGCCGTGGGGCGTCAGCGATTTGATTTCCGCACGCTGATCATGAACACGGCGAACAAACGCGAGGTCTTGATTCGCAGCGATTCGGGAGCATTGCAATGGGACGGAATGCTCCGAGGTAACGATGGAAAACGGCTCGTCGGATTGATCGACCGGCCGCGCGTGGGTGACTCGGAGGACTCGTCCGTTCCGTTTGATCTCGTGACGAGCGCGCAAACTTCGGCGATTAGCAACGGCGAACTGATGCTCCTGACCGATCGACTGTTGCCGGTGGGAGAAGAATCCTGGCAGACGCTCGATCAGTTGGTCATCGCCGACAGTCGCGTCATCAAAGACGGACCGGGGTTGGCTGCGATCCGTCGGTGGTTGTACGGCGGTGGCTCGTTGTGGGTGATGCTCGATCGAACCGACTCGGAAATGTTGGAACGCTTGCTGGGTGACGAATCTCTTTGTCAGGTTGTGGATCGAGTTGGTCTGACGACCGTGCGACTCGAAGTGCAATCGCCGAACGGCAACGTTTCGAGAGACATTCGCGATCACGAACGGCCGGTCGAATTCGTGCGAGTGCTGGCGTCAGACGTCGAAGTGGCTTGCACGGTTGACGGTTGGCCGGCGGCCTTTTGGAAGCCGTGCGGTGAAGGACGATTGTTGGTCACGACGTTGGCTGCGGAAGGTTGGATGCGGAAAAGAACGTCCGATGATCCGCGCACAGATCCGAGTTCTGGTTCGCCGGTTTCGCAGCGACCGGAGCGAACGAATTCGGGTCCGAACGTCGCAACGGCCCCGGGTTCAGGCGAGCCTGTATGGCAGTCGCCGTTCGTTTCGTTGGGGCCGATGCAGAGTCTCGCATCGGAGTTCTTTCGAGCACGCGCCGTGCCGCGACTTTCCAAGGAGATGCTCGAACCGCTCGTGCAAGAGTACGTTGGTTATTCGATACCCGCACGGTGGCAGGTCATCGGGTTGTTGTTGGGTTTCAGTGTGCTGCTCGCCGCGACTGGCGTTTGGTTGTGGCGGCGAGGCCGATTGGAAGTCATGGGAATCATCAGTCCGGTCCTGGCAATTTCTGTCAGCGCGGTGTTGGTGGGATTGGGTTGGCAGCAGCGTCAGTCGGTTCCTGCGGCGGTGGCCAGTCTGCAATTTGTGCGTGCGATTCCTGGCAGCGACGATGTCCGTGTCGAAGGAGTTGCCGGGTTGTTCTCGCCCGATGTTGGTCTCGCGATGGCTGGCTCGAAGAACGGCGGATGGATGATGCCCGATATGACCGGGCAGCAGGGCAAGACTCGGCGAATGGTCTGGACCGATCTCGATGAGTGGCAATGGGAGAATCTGCCCGAGGCTGCCGGTTTGATGAAAGCGACGTTGCTGCAATCGAGTTCGCTCGCCGAACGTCTGGAAGCTTACGCGACGTTCGGCCCGGACGGATTGACAGGACGATTACGGGCGACCGCGGCGCATGAACCGACCGACGCCGTGTTGGCGACTCGTGCTGGTCGCATTGGAGTGCAACTTCATGAAGACGGAACATTCACGGCTCGATCGGACGCGGTGTTTACGGAAGAACAATTTCTCGGCGCGGGTCTGCTGAGCGATGAACAACATCGCCGTCAGCGAGTGCTGACTTCACTGTTGAACGATTCGCAGCGACGTGATTATCCGGATGAACCGCAGTTGTTGTTCTGGTCGAAGCCGTGGCATCTTGGATTTCAGTTCGCTCAGAATCGTCAGACGCTTGGCTCGGCACTGGTCGCGGTTCCTCTGAAAATGGAACGTCCGCCGACGGGGACGGAAGTTTCGCTCGCGGCACCGTTGCTCCCGTACCGCGAGACGTTTGGTCCTGACGGCGTTGTGCCGATTGGCTTGTGGGATTACCGGCTTCGTGAATGGCAACAGAAGGCGTTTCCGACCGCCGATTGGCTGAGGTTTCAGATTCCCCGCGTGTTGCTGCCGGTGGCCGTGCAGCGCGGCCGCTTGGTGATTCGCGTGAGCGGCCCGGTCGTTCGTTTGGAGGTTGCTGGTGTGCGCTCCAATCTCACCGACATCGTGCCGATCAAAACTTGGAACGATCCTGTTGGCACGTTGTCGTGGGAGCTGACTGATCCTGAAGTGTTGTCGGTCTCCGTTGATGGGGGCTTGCTACTGCGGATCTCCGCGGGTGATCCGAATCTCACGGACCAAGTGGCGGCGACCTCGACCTCGGATGGCAAGTTGAGCTACTGGCGAATCGAATTGCTCACGCTGGAACTAGACGTCAAAACAACAGAGTAGGGTGGGCCGAGTCATCGTGACCCACCGCG